>CANGBQ010000099.1 GCA_947451985.1 Chitinophagaceae bacterium
AGTATCCCCTGCAACTGGATTACGTGGGATTTTCTGTTCCAAATAAATTTTTGTTGGGTTTTGGCCTTGATTATGATGGATTAGGCCGTAACTTGAAACAGATATACCAGTTGGTAGAATAAGCCAACTGCTCTTTTTGATGTGGGAATAGGGTCATGCGGTATCATATCACCATTCCTTGAATAAAATTCTATCATATTGTTTGTTTTTGTTGCTGGCATCGCCCGCGTACAGTCAGTATTACCTTAGGGGGGCTGTCAAGGATGAGCAAAACAAACCACTTCCAGGCGCCAAAATTTTCGTTCAATCACTCAGGAACTATTTCGTGGCAGGGGCAAGCTCCGCCGATTTCGGTATAGTGGTGCGTAATTTGTATGATTCGCTGACCGTTTCATTGGATGGTTATGAAACTCAAACACTTTCAGTAAAAGCGGATCAGTGGCAAAACATTGTTTTAAAAATATCCACGGATATTGCCAACAAGAACAAGCCCCGGTTGGTTTCTGTAACAACAGATTTTAATAAAGTAACCCAGCAGCATGGTTTTACCTCTGATGAAACCTATTTTCAATTGGTAGAGAATGAATGGGTATTTCCAATCAATTTTCCAAATACCGGATTCTCGTTGAATGTAAACAAAGCTTCTTACAGCAATGTGCGGCGCTTTCTGAACATGGGAAGTCCTGTGCCACCCGATGCAGTTAGAACGGAAGAATTGGTGAATTATTTTAATTTATTTTATCAAACGCCTGCTCCTGCTCAGGTGTTTGATGTCCAATCCACGCTGACCAATTGTCCTTGGAATCCCGAAAACAAACTGCTGTATGTAAATGTCAGTGCGAAAAAAATTGACTTAGACAAAGTGCCTCCTGGTAATTTTGTTTTTTTGATTGATGTTTCTGGCAGCATGGATATGCCCAATCGCTTGCCGCTGCTCAAAGCTGCTTTTCAACTTTTTGTCAAAAATTTGAGGGGTATTGACACGGTATCCATTGTAACCTATGGCGGAGGGGTACAAATATGGTTGCCACCAACTGCAGGAGCTCAAAAAGATACCATTCTACAATCCATTGAATCATTGGAAGCCCAGGGGGATACTCCCGGAGAATCGGGCATTAAGTTGGCTTATCAACTGGCTAGAAGAACCTTTAATCCTGCTGGCAACAATCGGGTAATCTTGGCAACAGATGGAGATTTCAACGTCGGAGAAACTTCTGAGAAAGCCCTGGATGAGTTGATTTCCAAACAAAGACAATCGGGCATTTATTTAACCTGCTTGGGTGTGGGCATGGGTAATTTCAAAGACTCCAAATTGCAAACCCTTGCCAAAAAAGGGAATGGAAATTATGCGTATCTGGACAATGTAAATGAAGCAGAGCGGGTATTGGTCAAAGAACTCACCCAAACATTGTATGCCGTGGCAAATGGTGTTTACATGAACGTTCACTTCAACGCATCAGCGGTAAAACAATATCGACTCATTGGATTTGACAATCGAAAAGATGCTTTGTTGGGAAAAGAGAATGAATTGGAAGGGGGTGAAATCGGAAGCGGAAGTTGCATCAATGCTATTTTTGAATACAAGCCAATGGCTAATGGTATGAATTCGGCTGCCTTGCCTTCAGCCCTGGCCAACTTGGAATTAAAGTATCAATTACCCAATGATACAACTGTTCACAAAATGAATCACCCAGTATTAACTAAGCCTGTTTTGCTGGATAGTATTCATAAAGATTATTCATTGGCGGCCGCCATTACTTTATTTGCTTTGAAATTAAAAGGATCAGCTGTAGCAGCTACCATCAGCTGGGATGAGATCATTGGAATTGCCAAAAAAGGAGTCCAGCCAAATGATTATTTACAGCAAGAATTTTTGACACTGATTTTAAAAGCGCAAAAAATATACGGGTCCGGAAAAAGAAAGCGCCTATAAAAAACTAACTAAACATCTCCCTCACTTTGTCAAAAAATGATTTTTCATTTTTTTCTGGCTTGGGTTCAAAATTTACTGACTGCCCCATTTTTTCTAACATCGCTTTTTCTTCTTCACTTACTTGTTGAGGAGTCCATACATTCACATGTATCAGTTGATCCCCCTTTTCGTAACTATTGACATTGGGAAATCCTTTTCCTTTGAGTCTGAATATTTTGCCGCTTTGTGTACCGGCTGGAATTTTTATTTTGGCTCTACCATCAATGGTGGGTACTTCTATCTGTGTGCCAAATACGGCATCGGGAAAAGAAATATGCAAATCGTAAGCCACGTTCAATCCATCTCTTTGCAATTGAGCGTGTGGTTCTTCTTCAATCAGCACAATTAAATCGCCTGCACTGCCGCCTCTTTCACCAATATTGCCTTTTCCACTCAAACTCAACTGCATGCCTTCTTGCACGCCTGCTGGAATATCAATAGAAACGGTTTCTTCGCCATACACCCTTCCTTCTCCTTTACATGCAGTACACTTGGCAGTGATGGTTGTTCCATCGCCGTTACAAGTAGGGCAGGTGGTCACGGTCTGCATTTGTCCAAGGAAAGTGTTTTGAACACGCTTCACTTGACCGCTTCCGTTACAAGTATTACAAGTTTGAATGCTGTTTTTATCCTTAGCGCCGTTTCCGTTACAAGTATTGCACTTGACGTATTTTTTAATTTTGATGGTCTTGTTGGCGCCTTTGGCCATTTCTTCAAAGTTCAATTTGATTTTCACTCGAAGATTGCTTCCCCTAGTACCGCGACCTTGTCCACCTCTTCTGCCACCGCCACCAAAGAAACTTCCAAATCCTTCGTCTCCAAAAATGTCTCCAAATTGACTGAAAATATCATCCATGTTCATGCCGCCGCCACCAAATCCGCTGCCTCCTCTACCTTGAGCAAAAGCATTGTGTCCAAATCGGTCGTATTGGGCTTTTTTATCTGCATCGTTCAGCACCTCATATGCTTCGGCTGCTTCTTTGAATTTTTCTTCCGCAGCTTTGTCGCCAGGATTTCTGTCGGGGTGAAATTGCATCGCTACCTTTCGGTAAGCTTTTTTAATTTCCTCGGCAGAAGCAGATTTGGTTACCCCTAAAATTTCGTAATAATCTCTTTTTGTTGACATGTTTCTGGATTCTTGTCTAATTTATTTTCCAACCACCACTTTGGCAAAGCGAATGATTTTGTCATTTAGGTAATATCCTTTTTCCAGCTCATCCACCACCTTCCCTTTTAGGTTGTCTCCCATTTCTACTTCGGTAATGGCTTCGTGTTTTTCTACATCAAATTCTGTATGCAGGCTTTCCATTGCCTTCAATCCTTTTTGTTGTAAAATATTTCTGAGCTTATTGAAAACCAACAAAGTTCCTTCAGACAAAGCAGCTGCGTCTTGGGCGGCTTTCATTTGTTTTTCTGCTCGATCACAATCATCCAACACTTCCAGCAAAGACACAATGGTTTCTTTGCCCGCTGTTTGGCTGAGTTCAATGCGCTCTTTAGCGGTTCGGCGTTTAAAATTGTCGAATTCGGCAAACAAGCGGATGTATTTGTCTTTCTGTTCGGCCAGCTCAGCTGTTAGTTTTTCTACTACCGTCTCGCTATCGGTGGCATCAATTTGATTCTCTAGGGAATCTTCCGGTGCTGCAGCTGCCGTTTCTTCCAAAGGTGATTTGTTTTCTTCCATTTGTACACTTTAAATGTTTGCAAAGGTACAATAGTCAAACATGTTGCCAATGATTGTTGAGCAGTCATTTTGACACAAAAAGCATGTAAAAAGGGGAAAATAGTCAGCTACTGGAGCTTATTTAATCACTTGGAATTTACCGGATTCGAGAATAGCGCCGTTTTTATCCCTCAGCTGGAAAATGTAGATGCCTCGGTAAAAACTTTCTAAATAAAGACTGGTACGGGACAAGGCGTTTTTAGTTTCGAACACTTTTTTGCCCATAAAATTAAAGACCAGTAAAGAGTAGCTGTTGTTGTAGTCGTGTTGAAAGTCGAAATTAATAACGGTTGTAGCCGGATTGGGGTAAAATTGAATGATTTTACTATCGTCATTCGCAGCAGATTCATTGACAGGTTTACTTTGACCATAACCTGTCAAAACAGATCCGAAAAAGAACAATGCTATGGTAAATGCTTTTTTCAACAACTTAAAAGTAAGGAGTTTACTCAATCATTCCGCATAAATCCAATTAAAAAAATGCCAAAATACTGGATTGACTATTGCAACTGGCTCAACACCTCGTTGATTTTGTCGAAGTTGGGGACATCGCCAGCACTTTCCAGTACTTCAGCGTACTGAATAATGCCTTGTTTGTCAATCACAAACGCCGATCTTTTGCTAACGCCTTTCATATCCATAGGCGTGAAAGATGCATAGATGGTTTCGTATGCGGTAGATATTTCTTTGTTGAAATCGCTCAACAAAGGGAAATTATATTGTTGTTCTTCTTTGAATTTAGCCAACGTGAACACAGAATCCACTGAAATGCCAAGCACCTGTGCATTGGCTTGGTTGTATTTAGCTATGTCGTCTCTCACAGAACAAAGTTCTTTGGTACAAACACCTGTAAAAGCTTGAGGGAAAAAAAGTAACAAAACATTTTTTTGACCTGCAAAATCGTCAAGGCTGATTTTTTCGTTCATCGATGTATGCAATGTGAATAGGGGTGCTTTTTGTCCGGTTTGAAGAGGCATAGTTTTATTTTTTTGGTAAAGATAGGTATTGAAAAGCTATAACACTTGAAACAATAAAAGGTTGAGGTGCTATTCCTTTCTTTTTGAAAAAAAGGCTATTTTTAATCATGACTATTTCTCATATTGTTTCTGTATTAGAAAAATTAGCACCTCCTTATTTACAGGAATCCTACGACAATGTTGGCCTTCTCTTGGGCAATCCACAATGGGAATGTGCCGGTGCTTTAGTGACTTTGGATGTAACCAAGGAAACAATACAAGAAGCGATTGACAACCGTTGCAATCTGGTGGTGGCACATCACCCCCTTATTTTTAAAGGTCGTACAAAAATAAACGGGCGTCATTACACGGATGAAATCATTGTCATGGCCATCAAGCATGATATTGCGGTCTATGCCATACATACCAACCTGGACAATGTATTACACGGGGTAAATGGAAAAATAGCCGATTTGCTCGGTCTGCAGCAACGAAACATTCTTTCCCCCAAAACAGATTTGATTCAAAAACTGGTGGTCTTTGCGCCCCAAGAAAATCAAGCAACGCTTCAGCATGCTTTGTTTGAGGCGGGGGCAGGTGAAATTGGTCAGTACAGCGAATGTAGTTTTGTATCACAGGGAATGGGGTCGTTCAAGCCAGGGGAGGGAGCGAATCCCCATTTGGGCGCCATTGGTATCCGTCACCAAGAAGCAGAAGTTAAAATAGAAGTGGTGTTTCCGGCCTGGTTACAGCAGCAGGTATTGTCTGCTATGCGGCAGCACCATCCTTATGAAGAAGTGGCTTACGAGCTCTTCACCCTTTCCAATCCTTTTCAATCGGTAGGCAGCGGTGTGATAGGTAATTTATCCCAACCAGTACCTGCCGAAGATTTTTTAAAACAAATTAAGAAAATATTTAATATTAATACCCTTCGACACACTGCTTTTTTGGGAAAACCCTTGCAAAAAATTGCCGTTTGCGGGGGCGCAGGAGACTTTTTGATTTCTGTTGCCAAAGCCCTTGGCGCCGATGTTTTCATTACTTCTGACCTCAAATACCACTCCTTTTTTGAGGCCGATGGGAAGCTTTTATTGGTTGATATAGGCCATTTTGAGAGCGAACAATACACAATTGATTTATTAGCTGATGTTTTAAGGCAAAATTTCCCTAACTTTGCCGTCCTTAAAACCGGTGTGATAACCAATCCTGTCCACTATTTATAGTGTGCCCTGGATCACCCAAAACGGTTTACATAAACACAACACATTATGGCTTCAGTAAAAGAATTTTCGATTGAAGAAAAATTGGTTTCTCTGGTTCGTTTGCAAAAGATTGACAGCAAGCTAGATGAAATCCAAATTCTTAAAGGTGAATTGCCGATGGAGGTGAAAGACCTAGAAGATGAAATCGAAGGCTTACATGCACGTCAAACTAGAGTAGAAGAAGAGATCAATGGCATCCAGGATTTCATTGAACAAAAGAAAGAAGGCATCAAAGAAGCCCAGGCCCTCATCAAGAAGTATGAAAAGCAAAGTGAGAATGTAAAAAACAATCGTGAGTTTGAGGCCATCAACAAAGAAATTGAAATGCAACAGCTCGAAGAAAAGCTTTGCGAAAAACACATCAAGGACGCTACCGAGGAAATTGCCGACAAAGCTCGTCAGTTAGAACTTGCCAAGAAAGCGGTGGCCACCAAAGAAGCCAATTTGAGTGGAAAGAAAGCGGAATTGGAAAAGATTATCAACGAAACCGAAAAAGAAGAAAAGCACTA
>CANGBQ010000100.1 GCA_947451985.1 Chitinophagaceae bacterium
ATTTTGCAAGCTTGCTCCGAAAGCCTCTGCAATCGCTTGATGACCCAGGCATACCCCCAGGATGGATTTGGTAGATGCATACATTTGTATCAATGGAATCATCCGTCCAGCTTCTGTGGGCAAACCTGGCCCGGGAGAAAGAATGATTTTATCGTAGTGCGCCACTTGCTCCAGTTCTATTTGATCATTTAGTACAACCTCTACTTTTACAGGCAATATCTTTTCAACCAGATGCACCAGGTTATAGGTGAAAGAATCGTAATTGTCTAGTACCAATATTTTTTTCATCTGCTGCAAATGAATTAAAAATCAATTCGTCAAACCACATAAAAAAGGCCAGAAAAAATTCCGGCACTTATAATGGATGGGTTGATATAAAAAGCGTTTAGGCGAATTTTTTGGCGTCTTCCAAAAACTTGGCCAATCCCAAATCCGTCAAAGGATGTTTCAACAATCCCAGTATAGAATCCAGGGGACAGGTGCAAACATCTGCTCCTGCTTCGGCACACTTGATGATGTGGTTGGGGTTGCGAATAGAAGCTGCCAGGATTTCTGTTTTGAAACCTTGTATGCTATAGATTTGTCTGATTTGATGAATCAGCTCCATGCCATCCCAGCCACTGTCGTCTATTCTACCTAAAAAAGGTGATACATAGGTGGCGCCTGCTTTTGCTGCCAAAATTGCTTGTCCTGCAGAGAAAACCAACGTACAATTGGTTCTGATGCCGTTTTCGGTAAACCATTTGATGGCTTTGATACCATCTTTGATCATAGGTACTTTAACGACAATATTTTTATGAATCGCCACTAGCTTTTTTCCTTCTGCTATCATGCCATCAAAATCCGTTGAGATGACTTCTGCACTAATGTCGCCGTCTACCATTTCGCAAATGGTTTTGTAATGCTGCATAACAGCTTCTTGCCCTTTAACGCCTTCTTTTGCCATCAAAGAAGGATTGGTGGTTACACCATCCAGAATGCCTAAATCATGGGCCTCTTTGATCTGTGCTAGATTGGCGGTATCAATAAAAAATTTCATTGTTAATAGAATTTGAATGTGATGTTTTGGAATTGCTAAGATAATGGCAGAATGAATATTTCTTCAACAGAAAAAAAACATTTTATATACAAGTTATTCCAATGGAGATTGTACAAAATAAAAATGGCAAGTTACTTACATCGCACCGCTCAACCATCTACCCTTGCTACCTTCCGGTCCTGGGGGAGTTCAACAGGAGCTGGTCGTATAAGACTTGCCAATGCAAATGTAATGCATTTTAATGATTACTGAGAATGATTCCGGGTAACTGACTGTCTGATAAAGGTTTCATTAAAAAGAAAAACCAGGCTTGTCGGTTCGCGAATTGATGCTGCTCACCCCTATCAACTGGTCATTTCGATCTGAAAAAGAACGATAGTACATCAGGAGGGTGTACTGGTTTTCTGTCTCCCAATAATTACCCTCTACATCTATTGACTGATAGGGATTTTTTTTATCGACCGCGATATAAGTGTAGTTGTAATATCCTTGCTTCAGGAACGCCTTGCATTCATAACGACCGGTTTCGGAATTGTAGGGCAGTTTCCATTCATCGGTGAGTTGATAGCCCGTAAAAGCACCGGCCAAGTAGACATCCATCGCTTGCTTGTCCCATCCATCGGGTGGAGCAAATCGAAAATGAACCATGGCATAATCACCCTGCCAAAAGGGATTGATGGATTCATATGTAACGATATTATACATGCCATTGTAGTCGGCAAAATAGACGTATCGCTGGGTAGAACGGTCTAGATCTGTTTTTAAATAAAAATCGGTTGTATTCCTTGTGAAAGAGCTGCTATCAATCCTGTCTGTGAGCAGTTTGAAGCTTCTTACATCTAGCCATCGCCATTCTTTGCCCCCGGGAAAAACTGCCACCTGTTCAGTATTGTATTCCAAATCGTTGCCTCTTACATAGGTGGGTGCAATGTCTTTTTGCACCCGATCGGCTCGATTGTTTTGCATGATCACCACTTTGATTTGCTGAGCAGCACTAAAACTATTGACCCCTTTGATATTGGCCGTAAAGCGAATGCGCTGGTGGGTGTTGAACAATTGAGGGGTGAAGGGCTGAACGACTGCGGCACTGATACTTGCAACCGGCTCCACTACATAGAGTTGCTTCGTAAAAACCAATTTGGACGTATCCCCGTCCAAAAATACTTTCAAGAGATAATTACCGGATTGAGTGGGAATGCAATTTTGCTCAGGCAAAAAAGCCTGGTAATGGGTATAGCGGGTAAAGGCAATCGAAGAATACCGATACGTGTTGATTCTGTTTTGGGTAAACCCTTTCATGTACTCAAATGCACTATACGCAACGGCCTGCCATTGATAATCGCAGAGCACATAGGTATAATAATAGTTTTTCACGTTTCCTTCCAAGTCGTCAAATTCCAATTCTAGTTTGTTGTTGCTGTGTAATGTGTACACCGGAAGCCCCTGCTGGTTCCCATACTCGAACAATTGGGCGGTTTTGATGAAAGGTTTATATATTTTTTCTACAGATTGTCCATTCATTTTGACAGCAAACAGCAGCACAAACAATGCAACAAAAAGAGAATACCGTAAATTGGCCATGATAAAACAGCATTATTATTTTACTTTTGAAAGATACCAAATATTAAGGGATTGAATCTGTCATTTTTCATAGCCAAAAGAGTCGCCACCGAAAACAAAAAAACCTTTTCGCGGTTTATCATTCGATTGGCGATCGCCGCTACTACGCTCAGCGTGGCTGTGATGATTGTCGCCTTGAGTTTTGTTAATGGATTTCAACAAGTGATTAGCCAGAAAATTTTTAGCTTTTGGGGACACATACGAGTGGAACAAAGCCTCAATCAATCCATCAATATCGCAGAACAACCTCCTGTTTCTATCAATGATACCGTTGAACAATATCTGCATCATATTTCGGAAGCCAGTTCGGTGGAACGCTATGCCACGAAATCCTGTATTTTGAAATTTGAAACCAATATTGCCAATATATTACTGAAGGGCGTCGGACCTTCTTTCTCCTTCAGTCGATTGAACTCGTTTTCACCAGCAGGCAATTGGATACAATTTACAGACAGTGGTTACAGCAAGGACATCAATATCAGTGAAGCCACTGCCCGCCAATTGCAATGCAGCATCGGCGACAGTTTGTTGGTGTTTTTTTTCAGAGAAGACGGCTCTAAAACTGCCAGAAAACTTCGAATCGCTGGAACATTCAAATCTGGTATAGAAGAGTATGATAAAAATTTCGCACTTTGTGACATCAACCTGATTAGGCGTTTGAACAATTGGCAAGCCAATGAGATAGGCGGATACGAGATTTATCTAAAAGACTACAGACAAACAGATACAATTGCTAAAAGAGTCTATCAGGAATTGCCTCAATCTTGGTACAGCAGAAGCATTCGGGAAATCTACCCAAATATTTTTGATTGGCTGAATCTTCAGGGGCAACTGAAAAACATTCTGTTGACCATCATGATGATTGTAGCAGGCGTCAATTTGATTACCTGTCTGATTATTCTGGTACTGGAAAGAACCCATATGGTAGGAATTTTAAAATCCATTGGAGCCAACAACTGGAATATTCAAAAAATATTTTTGTACCACACTTCCTTGATTGCATTGGCAGGGGTTTGCTTGGGTACTTTTTTGGGGCTGGGAATCTGCTGGCTGCAACAGCAGACAGGATTCATACAATTGAATGAAGAAGCCTATTTCATGTCCACCGCCAGTGCCGTGGTAGTATGGTGGCAGGTAGTATTGGTAGATGTGATTACCCTGATGATATGTTTTGCTATGCTCATCGTGCCCACTCTTCTCGTTCGAAAAATCAGGCCTGTAAAAGCCATTCAATTCAAATAATTTTTATTGTCGAAAAGCATGCAACAAAATGCCGGTAGCCACTGCCGCATTCAATGATTCGGCCATACCCCATTTGGAAATGGTGATTTGATGGTCTACGCAATCCATCAGGGCTGGAGAAACGCCTTTCGATTCGTTTCCTATCAATAAGATGGCTTCTTTGGGCAAAGTATTGGCATCAACAGGCATGCCTTGTAAAGTGGCTGCATATGTTGGAATGGAAGGTTGTTGAGACAGCCAATTGAATAAGTCTGTATACACCACATTTACCCTGCCCAAGCTGGCCATGGTACTTTGCACTACTTTGCTGTTGTACATGTCAGCGGTTTGCTTGGAACATACGATGTGTTGCACCCCAAACCAATCTGCCGTCCGTATCATTGTACCTAGATTCCCCGGGTCTTGAATATCATCTAAAACCAAGGTAATATTGTCGGCTGGATTAAAAGAATCTATGGAAGGTTTTTTTTCAAACACCGCCAATACCTGGTTGGGAGTAGACAATCCGGATATTTTTTCCAATTCATGCGCTTCTACCTGTTCTATCTTTTCAGTTACAATAGCCTTCGTTGCAACATCCATGCTATTGAGCCAATTGTCTAAGGCAAATACCTGCCTACACAGGAAGCTTCCGTCAGCCAATAGTTCGCTGACTACTTTAGGACCTTCGGCCACAAACACATTGAATTCATCCCTGAATTTTTTGTGCTGTAAACTTTGGATATATTTGACCATTGGTTTGCTTAACATGCCGATGATTTTTATGCAACTTATGTTTTTAATTCGTTCAAAATACCTTTTCGTTATCGGAATTGTATGCTTATTGATCGTTTCGTCTTGCGGCAGGCCATTTGTCAAAAAATCCCCTAAAGACAAATACTACCTTTATAAAAACGAGATCGAAGTTACGGGAGGAAAATTAAACAGGGTCGCTGTAAATGCTTTAATCGAAAGATTATATGGCCAATTAGATGACAGCTCCAAAGTAAAGACCAGTACCAAACTGATTTTTTTCAACGTCATCAAAAATCCCATCGTTTACGACAGCAACTTTACCGTACAATCCGCCAACAACATGCTGGCTTCTTTGTTCCACTTAGGCTACTACAACGCCTCTATCCAACATCATACTGATACGAGCCATCATAAAATTACGGTTCATTACGATGTCAATCCCGGCAAACCCACATTGATTCACAAAATCAATTACCAGCTCAAAAAGCAAGACTTGCAAAAAAAAGTGATGGAATTTGAAGCAGGTTCTTACCTGAAAATCAATGAGCCCATCACCAAAACAGCGGTGATAACCGAACTGAACCGCTTGGTAGACAGCTTTCGCAACAATGGATATTACAAATTCACGTCTGCCGAATTGAAAGTCATGGGCGATACTTCCATCGAGGCATTGACTTCTTTGAACGATGACCCATTTGAACAACTTCGATTGATTGCAGAAGCACAACAGAAAAAAGATTCGCCTCAAATCCGATTGGCCGTGGTACTGAATCCTCCCTCCGACTCAACTAGGCTGCAGCAATACCGTATAAGAAATGTGTATATATTACCGGATTATCGTTTCGGCGACAACCTCACCGACAGCTTTGGAATACAGACCTCCTATACAAAAGATTTCATCATTCGATGTCACTCCATTTTGTTCCGAAATAAAGTATTTGAAAGAAACATCAGCTTGATTCCCGGCATGGTGTTCAAACAACAAGAATACTACAACACCATTTACAATTTGACCAAATCTGGTATTTGGCAAACCATCAACATACAAGTATCTGAAGCCGCCAATGAAAAAAATTTATTGGATGTCATCATCCAAATGACACCCAACAAAAAATATGCTTTTGAAACAGCCCTTGAATTGAGTTATTCCGCCTCCAGCAATACCAGCAATATATTAGCCGGTAATCTTTTTGGACTTTCCGGAAACATTTCATTGCTAAATAGAAACCTGGCTAAAGAAGGCATTAAAATGAACCACAATATCCGAGCCGGTATTGAGTTCAACAACGGAAGCGACGGAGCCAATGGAAGCATTATCAATTCCAATGAGCTCAGCTACAACAATACCACTTCTTTTCCTCGACTGTTATTTGCACAAGTGCCAACGTTGTTCAAGGGCAACCACGAAGGCGGTACAGGAGAAACCTTCATTAATGTAGGTTTGGCAAAAAATACCCGGCTCAACTTATTCGAACTGCATACGGTCAAAATGGGACTGGGCTGGACAGGCACCAATCAGAAAAATTGGAAGTGGAGCTGGTCGCCCCTCAATACAGAATTTAGCAACCTGCTCAACCAAAGCGATAGTTTTAGGACGATTGTCAATGAGAATCCTTTTCTGAAATTTTCTTACAACACTGCTTTTGTGGCAGGGATGAATATTAGCTTCTCCAAAACACTCACCAATCTTCCACATCCACACAGCGTGTCCAAGGAATTCAGCAGAAGATTCAATATGGAAGAATCCGGACTC
>CANGBQ010000101.1 GCA_947451985.1 Chitinophagaceae bacterium
AATATTATCCCCGTCCTGTATTGTACCTCATGTTGTTATTTAGTTTGCCAGCCATTGTGTTAAACATCGGCGCAGACATTGCGGGCATGGGAGCTGTCGGGAATTTGTTGTTTCCCAAAATTGATGCGAGTTTTTTCAGTGTATTTTTCACACTACTACTCTTAGTATGTATTATTTATTTCCCCTATCGAAAAATAGCGAATGCGCTTAAATACCTGTGCATTGTGTTACTGGTTTATTTGGTGGTTCCATTCTTATATCACCAAGATTGGTGGGCGGTCATTCGAGCCGGCATTGTACCTGCTGTTTCATTCAATAAAGATTTCCTGAGCATATTGGTAGCCATTTTGGGTACGACGATATCTCCTTACTTATTCTTTTGGCAGGCCACGATGGAGGCGGAAGAGGTAAGGCAACAAAAAAAACAAATCGTGGTTAACAAGAAAATGATTAGAGAGATGAAAAGAGATGTGGATATAGGCATGTTTTTTTCAAATGTGGTAATGTTCTTTATCATTTTGACTACTGGAACCGTTTTATACAATAGCGGAATTCATCAGATTGATACAGTGGAAGAAGCTGCGATGGCTTTGAAACCACTAGCAGGGAAAGGCGCCTTTGTGCTATTCGCCGTTGGAGTGATCGGCACTGGATTGTTGGCGATACCTGTCTTAAGTGGATCGTTGTCCTATATTTTTTGTGAAACATTTGGATGGAAAGAAGGATTGGATAATACTTTTAGTGAAGCCAAACCTTTTTACATCATTATTGCCGTTTCATTATTGATTGGGCTGTCACTAAACTACCTTGGCATCAGCCCCATCAAAGCACTCATTTATTCAGCCATTTTATACGGGCTCACCGCTCCGGTGTTGATTGCCATTATTTTGCATATTTCCAACAATAAAAAAATCATGCAAACGTATACCAACGGAAAACGCTCCAATATACTTGGCTACATTGCCCTGACTCTGATGTCTATTGCTGCCTTGTCATTGATCCTTTCAGTAATTAACTGATCCTTCCATAAGTTTTCGATCTAGATAATTTAATAAATATATATTGTATCATTATATATTATCTAATATAATGTAAATCAATACATTGTATTAGTTTTATGCTAAGTATAAAAAAAACGTTTTTTTGATAATTTTTAATAACTTGTGACCCTTAAAAAATATATCTAGTAATGAAAAAACTTCTACTTCTCTTTTTTACAATTAATGTATTATCAATTGTAAATTCATTTTGCCAGACTCCTTCCAAAAGAACTTGTGGATCTATGGATTATTTAGCTGCACAAAAAGCTGCTGATCCCTTGCTTGAATCTAGGATGCAGGCAATAGAAGCACATACCAAACAATATATTTCCAATAGGAACGCATACAAGCCTTCCGCTTCTGTTATCACCATTCCCGTTGTCTTTCACGTGGTATACAAGCTTGCAGCTGAAAATATTAGTGACGCTCAATGTATTGCTCAATTGAATCAGCTAAATCTTGATTATGCCAAATTAAATTCAGATACCAATACTGTTCCTGCTGCATTCAGACCTTTGGCAGCAGATACCAAAATTCAATTCTGTTTGGCTCAAAGAGACCCATCTGGCAATGCCACAACAGGGATTATTCACAAATCAACTACCACTACTTCATTTAGCTCAAATGACAACGTTAAAAAAAGCAGTCGGGGGGGAGATGATCCATGGGACGCATCTCAATATTTAAATATTTGGTCATGTAATTTGGGAAACAGCCTTTTGGGGTATGCCCAATTCCCTGGCGGAAGTGCTGCAACTGACGGGGTTGTTTTGTTATACAGTGCAGTAGGAAGTATGACAACTAAAGGTACTGCTTCCCCTTACGATTTAGGCAGAACGGCTACACATGAAGTAGGTCATTGGTTGAATCTTCGTCATATTTGGGGAGATGCAACCTGTGGCGATGATTTAGTAGCCGATACTCCTCCTGCCAAAACATCCAATTTTGGTTGTTTGACTTTTCCATATAAAAGCACCGGTTGTAATGTCACTGCTAACGGTGAAATGTTCATGAATTACATGGATTACACGGATGATGCTTGCATGCAAATGTTCACTGCTGGACAATCTACTCGTATGAATGCCATTTTTGGCACAGGTGGATCTAGAGCTAGTTTACTTACATCCTTGGGTTGCCAACCTCCTGCTGCCGCGAGCAGTTTCACATTCACTCCGGCGAGCGATGTCAATGTGACTTGTGGTTCTGCAGCTTCACCTACTACCCTGCTTTCTAATGTGGTGGGTACTTTCACAACACCTATTACTTTGTCTTATTCTGCTAGCATTGGTGGCAGCACGGTAACCTTTGGTACCAATCCGTTGACACCTGGTAACAGTACTACTGTTACCTTAAACAATGCCAATACTTTGGCGCCCGGCACTGATACCATTATAATAACCGGTGTCGCAGGGGCTATTACACAAAAAGACACCATCTTGTTTGTGATACAACCCGGTTCGGCTCCTGTGATCACCACACAGCCTTCCAATCAAACCGTTTGTGCAGGTGCCAATGCAACTTTCACCAGCGCCTCTTCTACCGGCGGTGTTTCTTACCAATGGCAAGTAAGCACCAATAGTGGCTCTAGCTGGTCTAATGTGGCATCTGGCGGAACCAGTGCTTCTTATACGGTCAACAGCACCACTACCGCACAAAACAATTATCAATACCGAGTGATTATATCTACCCTTTGTGGTACTGTCACGTCCAATGCCGCTACCCTCACCGTCAACGCTGCACCGGCCATCTCCGTGAGTCCTGCCAGTGTGAGTGTGTGTGCAGGCAGCAGCCATACCTTTAGCTCAACCGCTACTGGCACCAACCTTACCTATCAATGGCAAGTAAGTACCAACAGCGGGACTTCATGGTCTAATGTAGCTTCAGGTGGAACCAGTGCGACTTATCAGCTGACTGGTATTACCATAGGACAAAACGGCTACCAATACCATGTAGTGGTAAGCGGTACTTGTACGCCTAGTGCTACTTCAGCAGCGGCTACTTTAACTGTATCAGGTGCACCGAGCATTACTGCTCAGCCTTCGAATGTTACCCAGTGCGCCGGTACCAATGCTACCTTCAGTGTAACGGCCAGCGGATCTGGACTAACCTATCAGTGGCAGGTAAACACAGGTGGTGGATTTGCCAATGTGGCTTCCGGTGGTACCAGCGCTTCATACACCGTGAACAGCATCACAGCAGCACAAAATAATTATCAATACCAGGTAGTGGTATCAGGTGCAGGATGTGCAACCCCTACCACTTCTTCGGCAGCTACTTTAACGGTCAATACATTGCCTGCGGTTACTACACAGCCTAGTAATCAAACAGTCTGTGCAGGCGCCACTGCCACCTTTACCGCAGCCGCCACCGGAACCAACATCGCCTATCAGTGGCAGGTGAATACGGGCAGTGGTTTTGCCAACGTAGCATCTGGGGGCAATGCAGCTTCTTATACCACAGCGGCTACTACTGCTGGTCAGAGTGGTTACCAGTATCAGGTATTGGTGAGTGGCACTTGTACACCCAATGCCACTTCGTCGGCGGCTACCTTAACCGTGAACACATTGCCTACTGTGACTACACAACCTGCTCCGCAAACAGTTTGCGCAGGTGCTTCTGTTACTTTTACAGCTGCAGCGACCGGAACAGGCATCACCTATCAGTGGCAGGAAAACACAGGCAGCGGATTCAATAATATTTCAGGTGCCAACAGTGCCAGTTATACCATCAATCCAACCACAGCCAGTCAAAACAACAATCAATACCAAGTGGTGGTGAGTGGTACTTGTTCACCCAGCGCTACTTCTAGCAGTGTCTTGTTGACGGTGAATCCTTTGCCTGTCATCAACATCACTGGAGATCATGAAACCAATCCAAATCAATCCATCACCCTGAATGCAAGCTCTAATCCTACCTTGTCCACTTGTGGATGGTTGTTGAATGGCAGTCCTATTTCGGGTTCTGGCTCTAGCAGCTATACCGTAAATGAAAGTACACCAGGGCTTTATCCTTACGCAGTTTCGGTTACGGATGTCAATGGATGTACCAGTGTTTCTGACACATTCCTTGTTAGGGTGAGAAGCCTGGCATTTATCTATCCCAACCCAACCTCTACCGGACAATTCAATATCAGTTACGAAGGATTCCCTGTTAACAGCAAAGCAGTGGTTACTGTTTTTGATGCAAAAGGATCCAAAGTATATGCCGCTGAATTTACCGCTAGCACCTCAAACTATGTAAACCTGCTAGTTAACGTTCGTAAACTGAGCAGAGGAACGTATATGGTCATCCTATCGGATACCAATGGCAAGAAGTACGGAACAGGTAAAGTAGTGGTTGACTAAACCCTACAAAATCTATCATATTCAGCTCCTGCAATATTTGCAGGAGCTTTTTTTTGTCATTGAAATGTAAAATTTTGTTCTGGGTGGTTTTCATGACAATTCGATGATAAAACTATATTGGGTTTAAGTGAAATTGCGGCCAATCTTTGATCATGAGGTCACTTTTTTTTATACTTTTTATCTCTTGTGCACTACAAACCAATGCACAGACGGACAGTTCCCTCACCCATCAAACACTGGATGAAATTGTAGTGACTGCCACTCGAACACCCACCAAATTGGGCAACATAGCCATTCCGATAACCATCATCAACCAGAAAACGATTCAACAAGCAGGCAGTCTAAGGTTGAAAGATATTTTACAAGAACAAAGCGGATTATATATCACCAATGGATTTGGAGCGGGAGTGCAAATGCAAGGGCTTAATCCTGATTACACCATCATCCTGCTCAATGGAGAACCTATGGTAGGCAGAACAGCAGGCGTATTGGATGTGAATAGAATCGGCATCAGCAATATCAAAAAAATCGAAATCATCAAAGGTCCTTCTTCTAGTTTGTATGGATCAGAAGCCATGGCAGGGGTGATCAATATTATTACAGACAATGATTACAAGAAATCTTTAGAAATGAATGCCAGGTATGGATTTGGCAATCCCGACAAAGGCTGGATAGCACCCATTGGAAAGGATGTTTATAAAAATATTGATTTCAATCTATCTGGAAGCACACACATTCATAAGACAGGCATTCGATTGTCTAGTGATGCGTATTACATTGATGGAATAAGCTATCGAATCAATTCCACTGTCACAACGCCTCAGCCCATTTGGAGGCTCACCCACCAACTTCAAATCAGCCATCCATTTTCAAATAAAACTGATTTTAATCTGACTGTTCGCAATGGTTACGATTACATAAAACAATCTTTTTCTGTTAGCAACAATGGATCATCCAGCAATTCTTTTGGACACGAATCCAACAGCGACTGGAATATCAATCCATCCATCACCCATCGATTCAACAAACAAGTTCAAAGTGTAATAAAACTGTATACCACTCAATACATTGGTTTACAAAAATTATATTTTGTTGATCAGCCAGATAGCAGTTATACCGATCAATTCAAACAGCATTTTTACCGAGGTGAAAACCAAACAGATATTGCTTTTCAGAAAATGCGACTCACCTTGGGCGCAGGGTACTCCATTGATCAAGCTCAATCAACTAGATACGATAATGTATCCAACAAAAAAACAAATACCATTGCAACGGGTTTTGCTCAACAGGAATGGTGGATTCATAAAAAATTAACCGTTATCAGTGGCATTCGATACGACCACAATCAATTATTTGCAGCAGCTTTCAGCCCTAAAATAGCACTTCATTATAAAGCAACACCCCATCTTCGTTTCAATGCATCCATTGGACGAGGTTTTAAAGCCCCGGATTTCAGACAACTGTATTTAAACTTTACGAATAATGCGGCAGGCGGATATTCAGTTTTTGGCAGTATAGATGCACAGAAAATAATCTTACAGATGCAACAGCTCGGTCAAATTGCTGAAATCAAACCTGATTTTTATCAACTGATGACTTTAAAGCCTGAATTCTCTACTGGAATCAATGTCGGCGGCACAGCTATTTTAGGCAATCTGCAATGCAATTTCAATCTTTTCAGAAACGATATTGAAGCCCTGATTGATGTTCGACAAGTGGCTACCAAATCGAATGGGGCTCAAATATTTAGTTACATCAATGTAAAAAATGCCTTTACCCAGGGTTTTGAATCTTCTATTCAATGGCAGGCTTTAAAACACCTAAATATTTCTGCAGGTTACCAATACCTGCAAACTGCCGACAAAAACGATCTAGCAAACATTCGCGCAGGAACAGTATTTACAAGAGATGAAAACAACATCAGTCGACCGCTTACCCAAAAGGAATACGTAGGATTGCCTAACAGAAGCAAGCACATGGCTAACTTGAAATTCAAT
>CANGBQ010000102.1 GCA_947451985.1 Chitinophagaceae bacterium
ACAATGAATTCATTTCAGCAGCAGCATGCTTATAATCTAAAAATTTATTTGCTTCCAATGCAATGACACCTGGAAAAACCATCCGACAACGACCAAATCCTTTCAGTTCTAGGAATCGACCAAACAATTCAGTAGCGAGTGTGCGTATCGGTGAGCCATACGCAGCGAACACCACTTTGCTTCCAGCATTCAATCCTTCGCCAGAATAATCCAGTGTGTCAATAGTCGTATTCGTATAAAAATGCAGGTCTCTGTCTAAATGAATTCTTTCTAAAATATAAGACAAAAACGACTGAACGTTTTGTGTATTTAATGTATGATTGTTGGTAGCGGTAATAAATAAAAACTTTGCCAAGCTCAACTGACCTGTTCCAAAAATATGGTTGGCAATGGTGAGTATTTCTGCGGGTTGTTGCGAGGGCATGAAGGGAGTGTACCGTTCGCTGCCAATAGCCAACAACAAAGGATGGACGCCCGCTGCATCCACTGCATGCACTTCCTGTAAGCCTGGTATTTCATGTTGCACGGCTTGTCCGGTCATCTCGTGAATCAGTTGACCAAAGCTGGTATCTTCTTGAGGAGGTCTGCCCACGACCGTAAATGGCCATATCGCATTTTTTTTGGCATAGACGCGATGGACTTTCATCAAAGGAAAAAGATGTTGCAGACTGTAATATCCTAAATGATCCCCGAACGGTCCTTCGGGTTTGTTTTGTTCTGGATATACTTCACCGGTGATAACAAAATCAGCATCTGTACTTATACAGTAGCCGTCTTCATAACGATACCGGAATCGCCTGCCTCCCAACACGCCGGCAAAAGTCATCTCACTGATTCCTTCAGGCAAAGGCATGACGGCTGCTACGGTATGCGCTGGAGGCCCTCCTACAAAAACACTCACTTTTAGCGGCTTCCCTTTTTTATTGGCTTTGGTTTGATGCACACCAATGCCTCTGTGCAACTGATAATGCAAACCGATTTCTTTGTTGGTTATGTATTCATTGCCGCTCAATTGAATTCGATACATCCCCAAATTGGCATGCATAATGCCCGGCTGATCAATGTCTTCGGTATAGACCTGGGGAAGGGTTACAAATGCGCCCCCATCTTTTGGCCAATGCTGTATCAGTGGTAGGTCGTTAATCTGAATGGTGTCGTGTAGTACAGGTGATACCAATGGATTTTTTAAGGGAAGTGCATGAAGGGCAGCTATTCCTGTAAGTATACTCTTGATGGGTTTTTTGAAAGCTTTGGCTGGATCTTGCTTCAAGGCAATCAGCTGTTCAATATTTTCGATGTTGTTTCTGAAAATAAATTTGCTTCGTTCCAAAGTGCCAAAAATATTGGAAGCGGCACGGTAGCGACTGCCTTTTACATTTTCAAATAAAATGGCAGGTCCTTGAGCTTCGAATACCCTTAAATGAATCGCAGCCATTTCCAAATGAGGATCTACTTCTTCGGTAACCCGAACCAAATGACCGGCTTTTTCCAAATCCAACAAACAAGCTTCCAACGAACGATAAGCCATTGAATTAATTTTCTCCGTAAAGGTACAGTTGAAAAATAGATTTCAAGAATCTATAGCGGATTTACCGGACAAGCGGTACTTGATTTGTGTATTTTGAAATGGGTTTGTTCAATCCTGGAAGGTGTTTTCAATCGAAACCTTAAAGATACCCCTGTAAAATAGTAGGCGTCTTTGTTTTTAGGGTTCCCTCTTATCGCACCATCAGCCGGATAAGGCAACCCATTGGGCAATTGATTGCCTCTGTAGGCTAAGTCTACCGCTTTTTGTCCCCTGTTTTGCAGCAACAGGTTTTTATCCACGTAGGTTTTACTCACGTCGTCGAGATAATCAGTGAATGTTTTTCGAATGCCAAAAAGCACAGCTACTCGCACATTATTGCTCAATGCCCATTGCATGCCCATTCCTACGGGCAGACAAAATTGTGTCAATTTGTATTTCTTCCGGTTATTGTAGAATCCTTGTCCCTCGGTATCGTATTCAGAGAGAAAAATTTTGGCTCCATTGGAAGCCAATACATATGGACTAAACCTGAACACACCTAGATTGGCAAAAAAGTATGGAGATACTTTATAATCATACAAATCGAATAAAACATATTCGAAGCCAAGGGAAAACTCTGTGATATTAGACTGAAAACTTAGATTGCGACTCCTGTTTTTAACGCTGAATTTGTCATCTCCTGCAATATTGCCGTTCACAAAATCCATGGTCAACAACATTCTGTCATTTAACTCATAATTAAAACCGATCCCCCAAGCGGGTTTGGTTCGAGCGAGGGTAAATAATTTATCCTGCAAATCTCCCTGATAATTGGAGACACCATTAAAAACAGTAGCGAAATAATTTTGAGCGCTCGCAAAAGAAACATTCAGCAGTAATAAAAGGACATAGATTGTTCTCATAGGATATATATTACTGATGAAGAAGCATGCATATGCTTATTTTCTCATGTACATCACTTCCTTCATCAGGTGAACAGTTCTAGAGACATCAGGCAAATAAGCGGCAACCAGATTGGGGGCATAATGCATGGGCGCATCGGCAGAAGTAATCCGGCGAATAGGCGCATCCAGGTAATCAAACCCTTCTTTCTGTATCCTGTAAGTGATTTCTGAAGACACCGATGCAAAAGGCCATTGTTCTTCTACAATCACAAGCCTGTTTGTTTTTTTAACACTTTCTAATATCGTAAACCAATCCAAGGGGCGAATGGTTCTTAAATCAATCACTTCTGCACTAATTCCTTCCTTGGCAAGTTCTTCGGCAGCACCCAAGGCTACTTTCATCATCTTGTTGAAAGAAACCACCGTAATGTCGGTTCCTTCTCTCACCACATTGGCTTTGCCAATCGGAATCAGGTAATCTTCTTCTGGCACTTCGCCTTTGTCACCATACATCAACTCACTTTCCATAAAAACAACCGGATCGTCATCACGAATAGCTGATTTTAGAAGCCCTTTCGCGTCGTATGGATTGCTTACAGAAATCACCTTGATGCCTGGGATATTGGCATACATGCTTTCAAAGGCGGTTGAGTGCTGGGCTCCTAACTGTCCGGCGCTCCCATTGGCTCCCCTAAAAACAATTGGGCAACCGACCTGTCCACCGCTCATTGCCAGCATTTTAGAAGCGGTATTTAAAATTTGATCTAAAGCCAAAACAGCAAAATTCCAGGTCATGAATTCTACAATAGGACGAAGGCCATTTTGGGCAGCCCCCACCGCTATGGCTGAAAAGCCTAGCTCAGCTATGGGCGAATCAATCACTCGCTTTTCCCCGAATTCAGCCAACATTCCTTGACTCACCTTGTAGGCGCCATTGTATTCTGCTACTTCTTCCCCCATTAGGAAAACGCGCTCATCTCTTCTCATTTCTTCTTGCATGGCTTCTCTCAAAGCTTCTCTAAGGGCAATTTGTCTCATTATACCTGCTACATTTAACGTTTACGAACTGATGTTGAACGGCTACAAATTTATTCGATCTCGAGCAGAGAAACAAATCGTGGCCGTGAATGGAGATTTCTCTTGATTTAGCAATTTTCAATAACCATTGCACTGGCTCCTCCACCTCCATTGCAAATCCCGGCGGCTCCGTATTTGGCTTTGTTTTGTTTCAACACATTGATCAAGGTGACAATAATCCTGGCACCGCTGCAACCCAACGGGTGTCCCAGGGAAACCGCTCCACCATTCACGTTCACCCTGGATGGGTCAATTTGCAATCTTTTGGTATTCTCAATACCTACCACAGAAAACGCCTCATTCAGTTCCCAATACTCAATGTCTGCAATAGTAAGCTGGGCTTTCTGAATGGCTTTAGGCAATGCCAAAGAAGGTGTAGTGGTAAACCACTCAGGGGCTTGTTCTGCATCAGCATAAGAGCGGATAATGGCCAAAGGCTTCAATCCCAACTCCTGAGCCTTTTCTTTACTCATCAACACCACAGCCGCAGCCCCGTCGTTCATAGTAGAAGCATTGGCGGCAGTAACAGAGCCGTCTTTCTGAAAAGCACTTTTTAAAGTGGGTATTTTGTCGAATTTAACATTGAAAGGTTCTTCGTCTTTAGCAAAAACAACCGGATCCCCTTTTTTCTGAGGGATAGATACTGGAACAATTTCATCGTCAAATTTTCCATTTTGAACAGCCGCTTGGCTTCTGGTATAACTTTCGATGGCAAAAGCATCTTGATCTTCTCTACTGATTTTACAAGTAGCTGCGCACATTTCAGCAGCAACGCCCATAGCTTTGCCATCATACACATCCGTCAAACCATCTTTGGCCAGTCCATCTATCAATTGAACGTTTCCGTATTTATTCCCCCATCTCATGGTATCAGAATAAAAGGGAACATTGCTCATGCTTTCCATGCCGCCCGCAATGACAACAGATGCATCTCCCAGTAAAATACTTTGCGCACCTTGCGCAATGGCTTTCATGCCGCTGGCACATACTTTGTTTATGGTCGTACAAGCCACTTCGTTGGGTAAGCCGGCGAATTTGGCTGCCTGACGGGCTGGTGCTTGACCCAGATTGGCTTGAATCACTGAACCCATCAACACTTCATCCACCTGGGATCCATCTATACCAGCCTTTTCCAGGGCACCTTTGATGGCAATACCACCCAGCTGGGTAGCAGAAAAATCTTTTAAGCTTCCACCAAAACTTCCCAAAGGGGTTCGCACTGCAGCTATAACATATACTTCCTTCATAAAAATTAATTAGTGATTGTAATCATATTTAAACGCTGCAAAGGTAATACATTCAAACAAAGTGCCCTCAGTAAATATGGGGTCAGATAAAGCTGAAAGCCAGCAGATATACATACTGTAAACCCATAACGACCAAACCCTCCCTTTTATTTTATCGACTGAAAAAGATTTAACTTATTAGAAATATCAACTGGCTTAATATTCATCATTGTTCTTCCTCTCCAACCATAGTAGTTTCGAACAATATCATCGCCATTCAAATTTGGCACCTTATCCAACTCATTGATGATAGCCCATTACCCAAGAGCCTTTTTAATCAGGCAAGTCATTGTACTACTTATAGAAAAAAATGGAGAAAAACACTTTTACATCAATTCGTTCATGGGCCCTGTTGAGCATTCTATTGTCATCATTAAGTGCCTGTCTCAATACCAAACAAGTCACTTATATATCTTCCATTCAGGATACTACGCTTCCTATACAGGAGATTTACCAAGAACCCCTCATCCAGAAGAATGACATTTTAAGCATACAAATCAGTAGCCTGAATGCAGAAGCTTCTTCGGTATTCAACACCACCAATACCCAGGCCACTTCGACCACCGGAAGCAATGGTTATACCACAGGTGCCGGAGGATATTTGGTAAACAATGAAGGGAATGTGCAATTGCCCCTTTTAGGAAGTTTCAAAGCGGCAGGTCTTACCAAAAATCAATTAAAGCAAACCATTACTGATTCTATTGTCAGTAAAAAGCTACTCATAGAACCCATTGTAAGCATTAGACACTTGAATTTTGATGTAACGGTTATCGGTGAAGTAGGTAAGCCAACAGTCATCAATGTGCCGAATGAAAAAATATCATTATTAAAAGCATTGGGACTTGCAGGAGACATCACCATTTATGGAAAAAAAGAAAATGTGCTCATTGTCAGAGAAGTAGAAGGTGTCAGAAAAGCAACTCGAATCAATGTCAACAACAAAGCTTTTCTGTCTTCACCTTATTACTATTTGCAACCAAATGACATTGTATACGTAGAACCAAACAAACAAAAAGTCATCGCCGCCAATCGAAACCAGCAATTGTTGCCTAGCATATTAAGTGCGTTATCCATCATTGCCATCGTCGTTACTCAATTAGTCAAATAAATCATCGCTTTTGAACAAAGAAGATTATACAACAGAGAACAATCAGGATCGTTTGCTCAAAAAAATAATTGACAAACTATTTCCGTATTGGCCAGTATTCGCAATGGTAGCAGCTTGTGTATTGATCACAGATTATTTATACATCCGGTATGCTACTCCCATGTATGCAGCAACAGCCACCTTAATCATTAAAGACGAAAAAAAAGGAAATGACGATTCCAAATTGATGGAATCACTCAATATGATCAATAACAAGAAAATTATTGAAAACGAAATAGAAGTACTCAAATCTCGTCTTTTGATGAACCAGGTTGTCAGTAATCTGCATTTATACGCACAGATGTACACAAAAGGAAAATTAAAAAACAGAACAGCATATACTTCCTCCC
>CANGBQ010000103.1 GCA_947451985.1 Chitinophagaceae bacterium
AAGATTGGCTGTATAGTATTCGTATGCTAGCGTATTGCAGTCGAGTTTGATTACTTTGTTTTTGGCTCCAAACACAGAAGCGAATTGATCCATGATGCCGCAATTAACCCCTACAAATTGATGTTCAGATTGCTGACCGATCAGCGCAATCTCTTCTTTTGACATGCCTAATTGAAAGAGGTGATTCAAAGCATACCCCACACCGCATTCCAAGGAAGCAGAAGAGGAGAGGCCAGCGCCCATAGGAATGGTGCTGCTAAAGACTATGTCCAGACCGCTAAGATGATGTCCCTTTTCTTTTATTTGATGAATGACACCCAATATATAATTGGCCCAGGTTTTATCGATGGGTTGAATGGGTTGTGTAGCATCAAATGAATATTCGTCTTGCAAATCCATTGCAACCAAATTAAACACAGAAGAATTGTTTTTGGAAACAGCAAAGCAAATGTATTTATTGATAGCTGCCGGCAATACAAATCCATCGTTGTAATCGATGTGTTCGCCAATGATATTGATTCTGCCGGGTGACATAAAAATACAATCAGCGCTGTGGTTAAATCTTCCTTTAAAATAGTCCTGGGTTCTTTTGATAAGTTGCTGAGACATGAATATATATTGATTCTATTGAGGGTTTATTTGAATACTAGCAGATTGTAAGTGAGGGGAAGAAGCTTTGATTACCAGTCCTTTCTTGAAATCCGTTGTTTTGAGGATAATGGTGGAGATACCAGCTTCTGCTTGAATAGGGTTTTGTCCGATCAGGGTGGCATTGTCGCCGGTCAAGCTGAATTCAATGTCGTTGACTGCATCGGTCACAATGGTTCCGTTTTGATCGGTGATTGTTGCGTATACAAACACAAGGTCAGGATAATTTGGATGGATGTTTATGCCGGAGAGATCATAACTCAATTCTATTTTGTTTGCTTGCCGGGGTGTTTGTATAGTGCTTTCAATTATTTTTTTTCCTTTCACAAAACCTTCTGCCCGCAAGGTTCCAGGAATAAATTGATTCATTGAAAAAACAAATGGCGGATGAATAAGCCGGTCATTGTATTCATTGATGCTTGGCTTCTTTTTTTCAATCAATACATTGTTTACATACAAAGCCACTTCTTCGCAATTGCTGAAAACTGTCACTGAAAGCGGGGAATGACTAGTCCATTCATTGGCAATACAAATCATGGGGCCGCTGCTCAATTTTTTATTTGACATTTGTTGTAAGGGCCGCTGGCTTTGATAAAAGTAATAGGCCCATTTG
This sequence comes from Chitinophagaceae bacterium, assembly GCA_947451985.1. Taxonomy (GTDB): domain Bacteria; phylum Bacteroidota; class Bacteroidia; order Chitinophagales; family Chitinophagaceae; genus Ferruginibacter. The sequence continues at coordinate 1,262 of CANGBQ010000103.1, forward strand.
GGGATTCTAAAAATATCGGCAATGCCTGAACTCTCTATGTCGGGGCTGTAGCCTCTGTTGTAATCAAACATGAGCCAATTGGCTTCTCCTATAGTGTTCGTCCCTTTTCTATTTGAATTGGAAGCTTCTTGAAAATTAAAGGCCTGTTGCAACAATCGCTTTTCTCCAAAAGCGCGCAACTGTCTGGAAGTTCTTTCTTCCTCTTTCAAATTGGCAAATTCTTTTTGATTAAAGCCTGCATTTTGCGCATAATATTCCCAGTCTCCATATTCGGCAATCAATATTTTTTTATTGCCATTTTTATATTGGTTCCAATACTCGGGGGCTTTGCTGTGTTGACGGGCAGGAATAAACAAATCATAACCAGGGTGGTCCACCCAGCCAGCACCAATGGTGTTGGAATAAGGCAGTTCCTCTTTAAGAATTTGATGGGCTTTTTGTATGAAAGTATCTGTCATGTTGGTTTCATTCAAAGAGTTTTCCCAAAACAGAATACAGGGATGGTTTCTGTCGCGTCGAATCATGTCTTTTAAATTCTGCAACGCATTTTCTTCAAATGAGTCATTGCCAAAGAACTGCCACCCAGGGATGCTTGGCATAACATAAAGCCCTAATTCATCACAGGCATTCAGAAAAGCTTCTGCTTGCGGATAATGAGAAAGGCGCACGAAATCAAATCCGGCATTTTTAATTTTGACTGCATCCCTGTACTGCGCTTCATCAGACAATGCGTATCCCACATAGGGATATTCTTGATGACGATTGGTACCCGAGAGAAATACCTTTTGATCGTTTATAAAAAAACCATTGGCGTTTAGCTCAGATTTTCGGATGCCTATTTGAGTGCTGAGTTCATCAACGACTTGCTTGTTGTTGCGAACAGTCATCTTCAATGTATACAACGAGGGCGATTGGCTCGACCAGCAGATTGGATGAGGAACGAGGATCTTTTTCGACAAAGTGGCAGCAGAGCCCGCTGGTATTGTAGTCCAGTCGGAATGGTATTGAGCAATTTGCTTTCCTTTGAATAATAAATTCGCTACAAATTGCACAGAGCTGGCAGAAGAGGATTCGTTTTTAACATGCACTTGAACGATTCCTTTGGCTTGATGGGTTTGAATGCTGTCGAAATGAATCAACAATCCACCGCTGGCTTTCTGATTGGCATTCACTGCATCTGTAATATAGATTTGATGGGTTTGAATGAGGTACACATTTCGATAAATACCTCCATAATAATTAAAGTCTAAATCTTTGAGGGGCTTGCCCGGGGGAATGGTTGGATTGTCTGTATTGGTTACTTTGAGCCAAACGGTATTTTCCTTTCCATTTTGTACAAATGGGGTAATGTCTGCTGTGAAGGGGAGATAACCTCCAAAGTGGTGTGCCACCAAATGGTCATTGATCCATACTTCTGCTTCCATCATCACGCCCTCAAAATATAGAAATGCTTTTTGATTACTGGTGAGATTGATGATGAATTTCTTTCTGTAATAGGAGATGCCTTGGTATTGGTTGACCACGACCAGCTTTTCAATTCTAGGGGTATGCGGAATCGTTACCTTTTCCCAAACGACTGTTGGGTCTTGGCTGCTAGTAAACTCCCAACCGCTTCCAAAATTTATTTTAGTTCTGCTTTGGGCAGAAGCAGTCTGGATGAAGGCCGTATAGAAAAATAAACAGAAAATGATATTCAATCTCATTTGGAATGAACTTATTTTAAACTTAGTTTTTAAAGGCATCCAATGCCAACGAAGGTTTACCATCGGATTGCCAGCAATTTAATTGATAGCCGCTCCAGCTTTTCTCGCCTTCTGGTTCCCAATACATCACACCCAGGCCCTTGCTATTGGGAATGTTTCGAACAATGTTGATGACGGCAGTTAACATATCATAGGTGTTTTGAACCAGGGTATAATCGCCACCTACTTCCACCACCATTACTTCTTTACCATAACGGGTAACCATGTCGTTCAAATTGACTTGAAGATTATTGATGGTCGCTGTGTAATTGCTGTTCAACCAATATGGATAATAAGAGGCTCCAATGACATCGAATTTGACTCCATTGGCAGTGGCGTTGTCAAAAAACCACCTGAATTTTGAATTGTCATTTCCCTGATCGATGTGAACCACCACTTTGATCGATGAACTGATGGCTTTGGTGGCATCATATCCTTTGTTGATCAGTTGAACCAATTGACTGAAATTGCTGCTGCTGCCATCCGGCCACAACATGCCACCGGGAATTTCATTGCCAATCTGAACCCATGCCGGAGTGACACCTGCTGTTTTGAGGTCGTTCAATACATCGTAGGTATGGTTGTATACATCGTCTAATAATTGTGTAAAGCTATGCGTTGCCCAAGCTGCTGGTTTGTTTTGTTTCCCAGGATCGGCCCAGGAATCGCTGTAATGAAAATCAATCATCACACGCATGCCCATATTTTTAGCCCTGACAGCCATGGCTACTGTTTCTGCTTTGCTGCAATGGCCGTTTGTCTTATCATCCGAAGGATTCACCCAGACCCTCAATCGAACACTGTTCATGCCTCGATCCTTTAACAATTGTAGGCAGTCCTTTTGAGTGCCATCCGTGTCATAAAAAATATACCCTGTTTTCTCCATTTGATCCAGCCAGCCGATGTCGGCTCCTTTGGCAAAAACGTAATTATTGGGAGCGACCGTAAGATTGATGCTACAAGTTTTGCCTCCGAAATTGATTGAAAAAACAGCCGTGCCTGCATTCTTGGGTGTTCCGGAAATAGAATAGGAAAGTTGCCCATTACCGCTGGTCAATGCTCCTGCTTGCAGGGTAGCAGTCAGGCCCGTAACACCTGTCGAATGAATAGGATTCCCTATTGAATATTTGATTCCGTTGCCTCCTGCATAAGGTAAAGTAGCTGTAGCAGTATAAGCAATATTTGCTGTTGCGCTTGCAGTATAAGAAACGCTGCTGCAATTCAGAACAGCCACCAAAGGGCTGGTTGCGATGGGTTGACTGTCTTGGGTCTTGCTGCAGGCGGGCAGAATGAAGATGCAAAAGATGGTTCGTATTGTTTTTCTAAGCATAAAATGCTGATTCAATTGTTTCGAATTTAAAGATGGTTTGGTGATTGTATTCTTCTTCTTTGCGTAACAGAGCAGATAGAAAATGAGCATGATGGGGTGCGTCCGGAAAATTTTGTGCTTCAAAACAGATACCGCTCAATGGATGATATTTTGTTTGCTCTTTACCCCCAAGTGCCTCGTTGCATTGTCCGCCAACATACACATGGATAGAAGGTTGATTAGTACTCACCGACATCTTTAATTTATTTTTCTTACTGTATAAAAAAGCCTGCGGTTTGGTGTCTGGTGTTACAATAAAACTATTGTCAATCGACAGAGGGCAGGAGTGTGGTGTATTGTAATTGAAAGGATGTTGATCCAACGGAATGAATTCTCCGGTGGGAATGTTTTCTGCATCTACCTCCAACATCAAATCTGCCGTGACATGCAATTCCTGCTCCACAATTGATTCTGCATGACCATCCAAATTGAAGTAACTGTGTTGGGTAATATTTACGATGGTGTCTGCCGAACTAGTAGCTAGAATGGACACCTTTAGTTCATTTTGTTCGGTGAGTGTATAAGTAAGGCTGGTAGTCAATGTTCCGGGATAATGGTCTTCTCCATCGGGGCTGATGTGTTGTAATTTGATGGATGGATTTTCTCCTCCAGTCGCATGCACCAAATGCCAGGCAACTTGACTGAAACCTATATTTCCTCCATGAAGGTGGTGTGCCCCATGGTTGCAGTCCAACTGAAAGGTTTGGCCATTGCATTCGAATTGTCCATGTTTGATTCTTCCGGCGTATCGGCCAACGATTGCTCCCAAATAGGGTGAATGGGGGAGTTGGAACGCTTTGATGTAATCTTCCGGTTTTTCATATCCCAATACTACATCCACTCGTCTTCCGGATGTAAGCGGAACCAGGCATTTGGTGATGGCCGCTCCATAATTGATCAGTTCCACTTGCATGCCTTGTTGATTCGTCAGGGTGCACACAAACAAAGAATCGCCATTTGGAAGGGATCCGAATGGTTGGATATCTATGGCTTTGTATTCTAAAGCATTGAATGGTTCCATCTTCCCAAAGGTAAGCATTCTCGACCCGTATGTCATTCAACCTGCTTTTGGCTAAAAATCTTACCTTAGCGGGTGTTAATTGAGTCAATTAAAACAGTGGATGTGTCAACGAATGCAGCAATCAATACCAAAGTCATTGATAACTATTCAAGACTTAGCCCATCCTTTTTTTTATTGCCTTTGCTGTTATTATTGGCCATTTTTTTCTTTCTGTTTTTCAACGACGCTTTACAGGTTGATCAATATGTGCTGATTCAGCAAAACTGTTTCTTTTACATCAACGCTGCTTTGTCTCAATTTCCTCAAACCATCCACAACATCACCCAGCTGGGAGACGAATTGGTATTCATATCCTTTTTGAGTGTTTTCATATTTCACCATTCCAAGGTCTGGGAGGCTTTGTTGTCGGGTTCGCTTCTTTCCGCGCTGTTTTCCTTTTTACTGAAGCACTTTTTCTCTGTTCCAAGGCCTGCAGCGGTATTTGATCACGATCGTTTTGTTATCATAGGAAAGGTTTTGTCTGGCAGCACCAGTTTGCCTTCCGGGCATTCCATTACCGTGTTTACCATTCTTACGGTTCTGTTGTTCGCTTATATGCCCTCTAAAACATTCCATAAAATAGCGTGGAGTATACTCATAATAGCCGCAGGTACAATGCTGGTGTTTTCTAGAGTGGGGGTAGGCGCCCATTATCCCTTGGATGTAATCGTTGGGAGTATCATTGGCTATGTATTTGGGCTGACAGGTATTTTGATTGCTAGAAAATATGCTGTTCCCAATTGGATGAACGGTAAAAAGGTTATTCCCTTTTTGATATTGGTTTTTCTGATTGGTTGTATCCTGCTAATAC
>CANGBQ010000104.1 GCA_947451985.1 Chitinophagaceae bacterium
CGAAGTTTTGCAATGTACACATCCATGCTTCTGCCATTGAAATAGGTATCACTTCCCCATATTTTTTTCAAGGCAGCTTCTCTTGGCAACAAGTCGTTTTTAAATTCCGCCAACATTTTTAATAATTCATTTTCTTTGGGAGAAAGGGTTTGCACTTTGCCATTCACCGACAATTCCCTCAGCCTTGGATTGAAATGGTATTTGCCCAAATCAAATTCGGCGTGGGTTTCCTCTTTGTGCGTTTCTTCATTTCTTTTTAGGATGGCTTTGATTTTATGCAACAGCACTTCGCTGTCGAAGGGTTTGGTGATGTAATCATCTGCCCCTAGTTTATATCCTTGAATGATGTCTTCTTTCATGGTTTTAGCACTCAAAAAGAACAATGGTACGTCCGGATTGATGTCTCTGATTTCCTCAGCCACTTTGAAACCATCCATATTCGGCATCATTACATCGAGAAGACAGATATCAAATTTTTCCCGTTGAAATGCAGCCAATCCCAACCTGCCATCTCTTTCTAATGTCACTGTATAATCGTTCAATTCGAGGTAGTTTTTTAATACCATACCGAGGTTGGTATCGTCTTCACAGAGAAGCACTTTTGGTTTAGCTATTTCCATAATTCGTTGGTTTATGATTTCAAATTAGTTCATTCATTTTTCAAACACCGGTTCTTAAAAATAATTTTTTGTTAAAGGTGCCCAATTACCTAAGACTCTTTACTTGGATGAAAGTTTAGCGGCAACGGAAAAACGTTGATCAGTCAATGTTTTTAGAAACGCGACCAAGTCTTTTTTCTCTCGATCAGTGAGGCCAAGTGGCTTTTGCAATGATGGGTCAATAGCGATTCGATCAGGTACTGTTTTCTGCGGATCGTTATAATAGTCTACGACTTCCTCAAGGGTTGTAAACATTCCATTGTGCATATAGGGTGCTGTTACTGCAATATTTCTCAATCCCGGAGTTTTGAACTTACCAATATCAGCTTTATTATGGGTAATAAGGAACCTGCCGCTGTCATTTAGGTTTTTTCCATTAAACAATCCAATGTTCTTAAATCCATCATCTGTAAAATCTTCCATCCAATGACAATCAAAACATTTGGCCTTGCTTCCAATAAATAATTGTCTGCCTCTTTCCTCACTGGCTGATAATTTGGAAAGCCGATTGCCCCAATCATCAAATTTGCTATCGACGGTTTCTAAACTGCTTTCATAGGCAGCAAATGCAGCGGCAAGATTTTTGGCATTGGCGGGTTGGTGAAATATTTTGTTAAACAGTTGGGTGTAAACTGCTTGTTGGTTGAGCCTGTACAAAGCCTCTTGTATAGGAAGCCCCATTTCGTCCGGATGACGGATAGGCATCAAGGCTTGTTCTTCCAGCGAAGCAGCCCGGCCATCCCAAAAATAATAGGGCCGGTTTTTCATATTGAGTACAGAAGGTGTATTTCTTTTGGTTGTTTTGCCCCCTATTCCCACACTCAATGCAATCGTATCAGCAAAGGCATGGGTAGGCAGGTGACAACTGGCACAGCTGATGCTTGAATCTTTTGAAAGCAGTTTTTCATTAAACAACATTTTGCCCAATCCTGCAGGGCTGTCAATTTTTTCGGGTAGGGAATGATCGGTAAATCCAACCACCAAAACTCCTCCCAAAACCACCATCAAGAATGTCCAATAGATCCGCATAGGTTGAAAAATTGCTCTTTTTTTAAAGAGCCAGTTATAAGAGTATTCTTTTCTGTTTATCCTGTTTTCAAAAGTAGCACATGTCGGTGATTAATGCAGCCCTTTGTAGATTTCCTTACCGATTCGGCTACAGCTATTTCTTTGAATGACAACCTGATACAAGAAACCATGCCCTTGTGGGTGCTAGCCGATAATTTGTGTAATTCGCATTCATTCCCGAACAAATAACAGATTTCGAAAGGGTTAAATATTGAATGTCATCACTTTATGAAAGGGTTTGGACGGGAAATAATTGTTGAAAAAAACCTAAAAAAATGTGTTGAAAGGTTTGGTGATTGTATGATTGCATATTACTTTTGTCTCGGTTTTTCATAGGATATTGGATTTTAAAGCGGGACTAGATTTCTATCTGGGTCCCTTTTTTTATTTTTATACCTACTACTTCCGCACAAACAGAGTGCCTGCCGGATTGGTGCCGACGATTTGTTCAGCTTGTAAAAAATGTATCACTTTCCACACATGCGCAGGAAGAGCATCAGGGAATTTTTCCAACAGGGTTTGGGCAGAGAGGGGAGATGCTGTTAGCAATTGAATGATGTTTGCAGAAATGGCTGCAAATTCTTTTTCTGTTAAGTTCTCGGTCCGCTGTTCGATACAATTATCGCAAATGCCACATGCTTGAATCGTATCATCATTGAAATAATTTCCAATTTGCACACTTCTGCATTTGGTTCGATTCTCGACAAAACCCATCATGGCTTTTGCTCTCTCTTCAAATTGTTTTTTTTGCAACTGCAACCGATCCATGTCAAATGAAAAATCGTCTTGGTACATTCTGTTTTTTAAAATAGATAGCTGCGGCTTTTCTTGTTGCGGAGTATACACAATGATTTGATATCGATGCAGCTGTTTGAGTTGTCCTTTAATGTCTTCTACTGGCAGGTGCAATAATTTGGCTAAATGGCTTTCGTACACATTGGCCGTAAAATCGTAGATGCCTTCGTAATTACGCAAAAGACACTTGGTCAATTCTTCTAGTTCAGGATGCTGCGTTTCAAATTCATACAAATCCGATTTGCTGCAGCCAAAAACCACGGTTGAAGGCTTAAAAGTAGATTCGGACAAATAGATTAATTCTTCCTGAGAGAGGGCTTGCAGCCCATATACGACCAATCTTTTGTTTAATTGAAAAGTTTGTGTAAAATGATTGACATCAAAATCAAATACCTGTCCTTCGCCAATACCGGCGGGCACTTGAAGATAATTCATCAAAGCATTGTACAATTCTTTCAAAGAGGCTAGCGAGGGATAGCGCATGGCAGCTTGCTTGCCCAGCTCTTCCATTTCTGGTGGATCGGACAACAATACAGCATAGGCTCGTTGGTTATCTCGTCCTGCCCTTCCGGCTTCCTGATAATAATTTTCCAAGCTATCAGGCATGTTGTAATGCACCACCACCCTTACATCGGGTTTGTCTATGCCCATTCCAAAAGCATTTGTACAAACGATGGTATTGATTTTTCCTTGAATCCATTGTTCTTGTTTCCTGGTCCTTGTTGCACTATCCAAGCCAGCATGATAATAATCGGCGTTGATTGAATGGAGTTGTAACATGTCAGACAATTCTTGTGTTTGTTTTCTGCTCCTGCAGTAAACAATGGCGCTTCCTTTGACATGTTGTAAAATGTCCAACAACTTTTTTTGTTTTGAAGCGGGTGTCAGTACACTATAAGACAGATTAGGTCGGGCAAAAGATTGCCTAAATCGCATAGATTCTTTACTAAATAACAATCGCTCACAAATATCATCCTGAACAGATGCAATGGCCGATGCAGTTAATGCAATGATCGGCACTGTGGGCAATTGTTCTCTCAAGCGGGCAATGTGTAAATAAGCTGGCCTAAAATCATAGCCCCATTGTGAAATACAATGCGCTTCATCTACCGCAATCAAACAAGGCTTGATGGCGGGCAGAAATTCTTTGAATACATTGGTTTCGATCCTTTCAGGAGAAACGTACAAGAACTTATAATTTCCGAATGCAGCATTTTGCAAGGTTTTCTTTATGTCCGGAAATGACATCCCACTATAAATAGCCAGTGCAGGAATCCCTTTTTTATTGAGGTTTTCGACTTGATCTTTCATCAATGCAATCAATGGACTCACCACTATGCAGAGGCCGCTCATCATCATGGTAGGCACCTGAAAACAAATGGATTTTCCTCCGCCAGTGGGTAGCAATGCCAGCACATCTTTGCCCTCTACAACAGCCTGAATAATGGCTTCTTGCATGGGCCGAAATTGGTCGTGCCCCCAATATTTTTTTAATATGGATTGCGCAGTATTCAAAGAAAGAATAAGGGCCGTGAAGTTATAAAACCTTTTTTACAAACAGCCTTACAGAATTGGCCGCCAATACCACATCGCTGCAGCCCATCGCCAGAGCAGAGAAAGTGGGCGTGAGCAATCCAACGCCTGCCACCGGAATCGCAACAACATTGTAGATAAAAGCCCAAAATAAATTTTGTTTGATGGTAATATACGTGTGCATCCCAATCCCTAGGGCTTCCGGTAAGTTTTGCAAGCCGTGGTGCATCAAAACCACGTCTGCGTGTTGTAAAGCCAATTGAGAAGAATCGCTCAACGAAATTCCAAGGGTTGCATTGGCCAGTGCAGGCGCATCGTTGATGCCATCGCCCACCATAGCAGTAGGCGTTGTTTTATTGAGCGCTGCAATTTTGTTCATTTTTTCTTGAGGAGATTGCTGGGCATATACTTCATCCATCCCCAATTCTTTTGCAACGATTTGGGCTTTGTGTTCCATATCGCCCGTCAATAAAATGGTACGAATGCCTTTTTGTTGCAACCATTCAATTACTTTTTTGGCTTCAGGTCTGATTTCATCTTTGATGTCAATCCAGCCCAACAGTGTTTTGTTTTTTAAAATATACACATTGTGCTGCCGGTCGGTTACAGTTGCTGGCAATATCCGGTGAGATCCGGATTCATACACATTTCCTTCCTTGTCTTCTGCCACAATTCCAATACCCTTGATTTCATCAATTTTTTTCCATTGAATGATGTTGTTGCTTTTCCAATGCAGGGCGATGGAAGTAGCAATGGGATGATTTGAATATTTTTCCAGGGAAAATACCAGGTCTTTGAAGGCGTTGGGGTCTATGGTGCTGTGAAAATTTTCAATACTGAATCGACCTGTCGTCAAAGTACCTGTTTTATCAAAGACCACTTGTTTTATTTTCTTGAAAGACTCAAGGCTTGCTGCATTTCTGAACAAGATCCCTTTTTTAGCGGCTCTTCCAAGTCCCACAGCAATGGCTGCAGGGGTGGCAAGGCCCATGGCACAAGGACAAGAAATCACCAACACAGCGATGGATCGCATCAATGAATCACTGAATCCTACTTCCACCCCAAAATAATTGATTAAAAATGCGATTATTGAAATGCCGATGACAGCCGGAACAAATACCGCACTGATTTTATCTGCCATCTTCTGCATGGGCGGCTTTTCTGCCTGAGCTGTCTGCACCATTTGAACAATACTGGATAGTACAGTTTCTTTTCCAACAGCAGTGACCTGTGCCTTCAACAACCCATCTTCCACAATACTTCCGCCAATTAAAAAGTCTTTTTTTGTTTTTTCTAGTGGAATGCTTTCGCCCGACAAGATGGCTTCATTGACCCTGCAATCTCCCCACAATATTTTACAATCGATAGGAACCTGTTCGCCGCTCTTGATTAATACCAAATCGCCCACGCGCAGTTGGGTATTTTCTATAGGGAGGATTTGTTCCTGGTGTTGGTCGTCAAAGGCAATCATGTTGGCCATTACCTTTTGAGATTTGATTAAAGATTTCAGGGCCCTTTGAGTAGATCCAATCGATGCTTCCTCCAGGTAATTTCCTAAAAACACAAGCGTTAGGGTAGAAGCAGCAGTTTCAAAAAACAAATAATTGGAATCATGGAGTATAACTCCCATCAAGCTGTATCCAAATGCGGCCATGGCCCCCACCGCTACCAACACATTCATATTAGGAATGCCGGTTAACAAGCTCTTCCAAGCGCTGCGGCCAAAAAACCACATGCCTACACCAAAAACAGGTAAGCACAATGACAACTGAACCCAAGGATTCATGATCCAGTGAATCGGAATCCATGGATGAACCATGTGCAACATGAGCAGGGCGGTAAAGGGAAGGGTGAACAGAAAACGTTGTTTACTGTTGGAAAGAAATCGGGTAGAGCCTTTGGTGGCGGTTTCGTTGTCTAGGACGTGGTAGCCCAATCGGTCGATTCCTTGTTTGAGTGTGGAAAGAGATGTCGCTGAAGCTTTATTAAAACTTACGCTGCCGTCAATAGGGTTGACTTTAACCTCTTGCAGTCCTTCTTTTTCAAGGTATTTGGCAATGGTCAATGCAC
>CANGBQ010000105.1 GCA_947451985.1 Chitinophagaceae bacterium
CAATGCGTTATACGTCACCTATCCCTACGCCAGAAAAGCTGGCATTGTGATGAATGACATCAACAGGCACCTGCAAGACATTACAGAAAAGCAAAGCAGGAAACAATACATTCACACCAGAGAAAGGGAATTGAAAAAAGAATTCACAACCCCCCTTACCAATCTCTCTGTTTATCAGGGCAAAATTTTGATGAAACTCATCAACCGGGAAACCGGAAACAATTGCTACGAAATCATCAAGGAATACCAAGGAGGCCTCACTGCCCGAGTGTATCAAACGATCGCTTTTTTCTTTAGCAGCAACCTCAAACAGCCCTATTATCCCGAGGGCGAGGATCTGGTCATTGAAAGAATTGTGAAAGAGGTTCAACGACTCTATGGTTATCAAGAAATTGCCAAGCGTTCTACCCTCTAAATCGACCCTGTCCATTTAGTGCACATCTATTCCACAAAATGCCATTTGTAGCATTTTTTGGGTTACCTTACGGCAGCTTTTAGCAAGTATTGTTATGAAAATAGATATCCTAGCATTTGGCGCCCATCCCGACGATGTAGAACTCAGTTGTGCGGGTACTTTGCTGGTTGAAAAAAGCAACGGCAAAACGATTGGCATCATTGACTTGACAGAAGGCGAATTGGGCACCAGGGGAACCGTTGAAACCCGTTACCAGGAAGCCAAAGATGCTGCGGCCATTTTAGGCCTTTCCGTGAGAGAAAACCTTCGTTTGCCCGATGGATTTTTTGGCAATGATCGTGCCAGTCAACTAAAAGTCATCCAAGCCATCAGAACCTATTGCCCGGAGATTATTCTTTGCAATGCACCCGAAGACCGTCATCCGGATCATGGGAAAGGCGCTCAGTTGGTTGCAGATGCTGCCTTTTTATCCGGGCTACAAAAGATTGAAACGATTGTTGACGGCCAGCCACAGAAAGCCTGGAGACCCAAGTACGTTTTGCATTACATTCAAGACAGATTCTTACAGCCTGATGTAATAGTGGACATAAGCACGGTTTTTGACAACAAGCTGGCTTCAATCAAAGCATACACTACTCAATTTCACCAACCGGGTATGGAAGGGCCTCAAACCTATATTTCCACACCTGCCTTTTTGGAGGGGGTCATTCACCGGCACGAGATGCTGGGTAAAATGATTGGTGTGAAATTTGCAGAAGGATTTATATCCAGTAAAAAAATTGGCATTCGAAGCCTGGACGCGCTCGTTCAGGAGAACACATAACATATTTATAATATCCCATTTATCATGAACACACCTAAGTTTAGAAATATTAACAGTTCATCTTTCCACCAGGAACTTAAAAAAAGAGTACAGCAATATTTCACAGAAAAAAACATTGAGCCAACAGGGAATTTTTCATTGTATTTTAAAGCCATTCTTTTTTGGAGCCTGTACATTTTCTTGTATGTGCATGTATTGTTTTTTGGAGACAATGCTTGGTTATCCGTTGTTGAATGCCTGCTCATGGGAGGACTCACCGCTGCCATTGGCTTCAATGTGATGCACGACGGAGGACATGGCAGTTTCAGCAACAGTAAATTCTGGAATAAGATCGCTGCTTTTTCGGTAAATGCTTTGGGGGCCAGCGCTTTGATGTGGAACAACAAACACAACATCGTGCACCATACCTATACCAATATTGACGGTATTGACGATGATATTGAAATCAAGCCCATGCTCCGGATGTGTCACACTCAAAAGAAATATTTAGTCCATCGGTTTCAGCATATATACGTTTGGTTTCTGTATCCGCTGTTGTTGATTTTTTGGGTATTTGCCTCTGATTATACAAAGTATTTCAAAAAGAAAATTGGCGTAGTGCCCATCAAGAAGCTACGCATCTTTGATCATTTTGCTTTCTGGATAGCAAAAATTGGATACTACACCATGATGATTGCATTGCCAATTTATTTGGTTGGATTCATGAATTGGCTAATCGGGTTTTTGATCATCACCATGTTTGCAGGATTGATCTTGAGCATGGTATTTCAATTGGCACACACCGTAGAAGAAACATCCTTTCCAGTTCCTACCGAACAAAATGACATCGAGAATGAATGGGCCATTCACCAGATTCAAACGACTGCCAATTTTGCTACTAAAAACAAATTGGTCTGCTGGCTGGTAGGTGGTTTGAATTTCCAAATTGAACACCATTTGTTTCCTAAGATTTCCCATGTGCACTACCCTGCCATCAGTCAGATTATTAAAAAGACATGCGCAGAATTTGATATCAAATACATTGAATTCAAAAGAACACGCGATGCCATCCTTTCGCATTCTTTACATTTGAAAAGAATGGGCACAGCTTAATACTTTATCATGTAGGGTGATTTACTTTTATTAATCCAAATGAAACCTTTCTTTCGAATCATTGGCCTGGGATTGATGCTGCAATTTGTTTTTCTGGGCAGCACCATGGCTCAGATATTGGATTCATCATATGCTCAGCCCATCGCTGCTGCTCCCAAAAAAGCTGACAAGCAGCTGTCTGCCAAAGCATTCATCGCACCAGGCATCTTAATTGGATACGGCATTTGGGCCAACAACAATCATACCCTGCAATCATTTAACCATTCTTTGCAAGAAGCTCTCTACACCAACCGTCCTCATGAAAAGGTTCATATCGACAATTATTTACAATACACGCCTGCTGCATTCGCAATTGGATTGAGTTGCGCAGGGATAAAAGGAAAAGACAATACAAAAGACATTGTATTCATCTATGCATTGTCCAATGTCATTTTGAACACTTCTGTACAGTTGGTGAAACATGGTTCACACCAGCTCAGGCCCGACGGGTCAGATTACAACTCATTCCCTTCTGGACACACAGCTGAAGCGTTTGCATCGGCAGAATTGCTGAGAATGGAATACAAAGACCGGTCTCCTGGGTATGGAATAGCGGGATACGGAGTTGCTGCTGTTACAGGATATCTCCGTATGTACAACAACAAACATTGGCTCAGCGATGTACTGGCAGGAGCCGGCTTTGGAATAGCTTCCACCAAAATAGCTTATTGGGCCTATTCAAAACTTCGCCCTCACTTCTATTCAAAGAAGAAAAATGAGGCATTTATTTTACCCACCTACCAGCAGGGAAATATAGGATTGGCAATGGTATACCGCCCGCAGTAAGGATTTGCACCCACCCCCGTAATATCTGTAGATTGTTGTAAATTCGCTGCTTATTGTCATTGTATGAGTGAAGAAAAAAGCCTCCATTTTATTGAAGAAATTGTAGAACAGGATTTACAATCTGGTAAATATAAATCCATTATTACTCGATTCCCTCCCGAACCAAATGGCTATTTGCATATTGGACATTCCAAATCCATTTGCCTCAATTTTGGACTCGCAGCCAAATATGGTGGCAGCACCAATCTTCGCTTCGATGACACCAATCCCGTAACCGAAGACACTGAATATGTAGAAAGTATCAAAGCGGATATTCGTTGGTTGGGATTTGACTGGTCCAATGAATTGTACGCCTCTGATTATTTTGATCAACTCTATGCATTTGCCGTTTCTTTGATTCAACAGGGATTGGCATATGTTGACGATAGCACTTCAGAAGAAATTGCACAACTGAAAGGAACGCCCACTGAACCGGGTAAAAACAGTGCATACAGAGACCGTTCCATGACCGAAAATTTGCAGCTATTTGAAGAAATGAAAAGCGGCAAGTACAAAGATGGAGAAAAAGTATTGAGGGCGAAAATAGACATGGCGCATACCAATATGTTGATGCGCGATCCGATTATATACCGAATCAAGCATGCCCATCATCATCGAACAGGTGACAAGTGGTGCATTTATCCCATGTACGATTTTGCTCATGGGCAAAGTGACAGCATTGAAAAGATTACGCATTCCATTTGCACCTTAGAATTCATTCCCCACCGTGAATTGTATGACTGGTTTATAGAAAAGTTATCCATTTTCCCTTCTCATCAATACGAGTTTGCCAGACTGAATATGACGTACACGGTGATGAGCAAACGAAAATTATTGCAATTGGTCAATGAAGGACACGTTACCGGTTGGGATGATCCCAGAATGCCTACCATCAGCGGTTTCAGAAGAAAGGGTTACACCCCTGCCAGCATTCGTACGTTTTGCGATAAAATTGGTGTAGCCAAAAGAGAGAACCTGATTGACCTGAGCTTACTGGAGTTCTGCCTCAGAGAAGACTTGAATCATACCGCCAAAAGAGCCATGGCCGTGTTGGATCCATTGAAGATGGTTATTACTAATTACGAAACAGGCAAGACGGAAGAACTGACCAGTGAAAATGGCCCGGATGCATCCATGGGCACCAGAACCATTCCCTTCAGCAAAGAACTTTGGATTGAACAAGAAGATTTCATGGAAGTGCCGGCAAAAAAATGGTTTCGTTTGGCACCGGGTGCCATGGTCCGCTTAAAGAGCGCTTACATTGTGCAGTGCGACCATTTTATCAAAAACGAACAAGGTCAAGTAGTAGAAGTTCATTGTACGTATATACCAGAAAGCAAAAGCGGATCAGATACCAGCGGTATCAATGTGAAAGGCACCATTCATTGGGTAAGTGCGGCCCATGCGACAACGGCTGAAATCAGGTTATACGATCGTTTGTTCAGGGTGGAAAATCCTTCTTCGGAAGAAGGTGATTTTAAAGAATACATCAACCCTGATTCTTTGCAGATTATCTCAAAAGCATACATAGAGCCATCTTTGAGTCAAGCAACCCTTGAAGACCGATTTCAATTTCTACGAAAAGGTTACTTCTGTCTGGATACCGACTCGACCAAGAATCATTTAATTTTTAACAGAACAGTTACGCTGAAGGATGCCTGGAGCAAGGAGGTTAAAAAGGGATAATAGTACTACCCTTTTTTAATTTTCATGTCCGGAAACAAAGCAATCAAAAAGGAAAGAATGGAAAGCACTACCAGTGCATAAATACCGAATTGTTTTTCGGGAGTATAGGCATTGTAAGAAGAGGTAAACAGATGGTAGGTCTTGAGTGCATAAGCCAATAGTACACCGGCAAAAAAAATATGGGTAAACTTTGCCCACACCCGATCAATCAACAAACAACAAATCGAACAAACAGAAAATAAAATAAAAAACTTACCGGGCTTTCCGTACACATTGTTCTGCGAAAAAAATCCAGTAAAATACTTATCTAGATCTGCATGGTAAGTCCAAGGCATAAAACAAACCACTCCAATTAAAATATAGATCAAGAGGCCAACCCATTTGCTGTATTTCATCTGAATTCGATTTTTGTATTGGTGTCAAAAAAAAGGAAATCGATCCCTGCAACCAACCCCTAAAAAGACTGCCTGTAAGGAAAAAACTCCAAACAGGCAGCTGACAGAAGAGGTCCCGAGCGGATTCGAACCGCTGTAGAAGCTTTTGCAGAGCTTAGCCTAGCCACTCGGCCACAGGACCCTATACTAAAAGCTCAAAGAATCTGCGTTTTAGTGTCACAAAATAAGGTATTTTTATTGACAATATAAAATCATACTTAGCCAAAAAAAACATTTTATATGCATCCTATAGAAGCCTCCGAACTCATCATTAACGACCGTGGCGCCGTGTACCATATCAATTGCAGGTCAGAAGAAATAGCCCATACCATTATCACAGTGGGTGATCCGGACCGGGTCAAAGAAGTAAGTAAACATTTTGACACCGTTGAATTCAAAAACAAACATAGAGAATTTGTAGCCCATACAGGAACTATTGGCAAGAAGAGACTCACTGTAATCAGTACAGGCATCGGGCCGGATAACATTGATATCGTACTCA
>CANGBQ010000106.1 GCA_947451985.1 Chitinophagaceae bacterium
AAGAAAAATTTGCTTCAGCGGGTCGTGTGCCAGGATCTTTCTTCAAAAGGGAAGCTCGCTTGAATGACTACGAAATTCTTACTTCTCGTTTGATTGATCGTGCCTTGCGTCCGTTGTTTCCGGAAGATTACTTGTGCGATGTGCAGGTATTGGTGTCATTGATTTCTTCGGATGATCAAGTGATGCCCGATGCATTGGCTTGCTTGGCCGCTTCTGCAGCCTTGGCTGTGTCTGATATTCCCATCCAGGAAATTATTTCTGAAGTGCGCATTGGCAGAGTGAATGGTCAGATGGTGGTGAATCCTACAAGAGCTCAATTGGCGGAAAGCGATCTGGAATTTATTATTGCTGCTACCCAGAAGAACATCATGATGGTGGAAGGAGAAAGTGATGAGTGTCAAGAAGAAGATTTGGTGAAAGCTTTGGAATTGGCGCATGATGCCATTCGAGTGCAAGTAAAAGCACAAGAAGAATTGAGGACATTGGTAGGGGTGAAAGGTAAAAGAGAATACACCAAGCCTTATCGCAACGAAGAATTGAATCAAAAAATCACTGCTTTTGCAAAAGACAAAATGCATGCAATTGCTGCAGCAGCATCTGCCAAGCACGAAAGAAGCGATGCATTCAAAAAATTACAAGACGAAGTGGTGGCACATTTGGGCGATGAATTGCCTGATCAGGACAAGTCTTTGATAGGACATTACTTCGGCGAATTGCAATATTATGTAGTAAGAGACATGATCTTGAACGAGCGCAAGCGTTTGGATGGAAGAGGCACAGAAGATATCCGTCCATTGGAAATGGAAACAGATATTTTGCCTACTCCTCACGGATCGGCATTGTTCACCAGAGGAGAAACACAATCGCTTACCACGGTTACCCTTGGTACACCATTGGATGAGTTGTTGATCGAATCGGCTCATTCATCTGAATACAGCAAATTCATTTTGCATTACAATTTCCCTCCATTCAGTACAGGGGAGGTAAAGATGATGAGAGGGGTGGGCAGAAGAGAAGTAGGTCACGGAAACCTTGCTATGCGTTCACTCAAAAAAATGATGCCTGGAAAAGATTATCCTTATACTGTAAGGGTAGTGAGTGACATTTTAGAAAGCAATGGCTCTTCTTCGATGGCAACCGTTTGTGCCGGTTCATTGGCTTTGATGGATGCGGGTGTGCCTTTGAAAAAGCATGTCAGCGGTGTGGCGATGGGGTTGATCACCAAGGGAGATAAATTTGCTGTTTTGACCGATATCTTGGGCGATGAAGATCATCTGGGAGACATGGACTTTAAAGTGACGGGTACCCGCGATGGTATTTGCGGCGTGCAAATGGATATCAAAGTGGACGGTTTGAGCATGGATGTGATGCGTCAAGCGTTGGCACAAGCCAAAAAAGGACGTTTGCATATTTTGGATGCTATGCACCAATGTACTTCAGCAGCTAGACCAGATGTGAAACCACATGCCCCTAGAATGGTGAAAATAACCATCGACAAAGAATACATTGGCGCGGTGATCGGACCAGGTGGTAAAGTAATCCAGGAAATTCAACGCGAAACAGGAACCACCATTAATATTGAAGAAGTGGACAACCACGGAGAAGTAAGCATTTTCTCTAAAGAAAAAGCCGGCTTGGATCGTGCCCTTGCTTGGGTGAACGGATTGGTGGCGGTTCCGGTAGTAGGTGACACCTACGAAGGAACGGTGAAGAGCATTAAAGAGTTTGGTGCTTTCGTAGAATTCTTGCCTAAAAAAGAAGGATTGTTGCACATCAGTGAAATCAGCTGGAAGCGCCTGGAAAACATGGATGGTATTTTCAAAGAAGGGGACAAGGTGAAGGTGAAGCTGTTGGATGTGGATCCCCGCACCGGTAAATTTAAATTGAGCAGAAAAGCTTTGATGCCTAAACCAGAAGCCCCGGCAAAACCTCAAGGAGACCAATAATCAATCTTTTAAACCTATACAGCTGCAGTTGATTTGAATGATACTGCAGCTTTTTTTATGCCATGGACTATTTAGAAATTCACTTAACGGAGCTAAAAGAAGGGCAGGCCGATTGGCTCATCGCCCAGTTGGCTCAACTGGGTTTTGAGGGGTTTGAAGAACTGCAAGATGCCCTGAAAGCATATATTCCAGCCGGCATTTTCAGTGAAAATGAATTTGAAAATTTAATCAAGCAAATGGATGTAAAGTATGCTTCATCCATTATTAAGCAAACGAATTGGAATCAAAATTGGGAAAGCAACTTTGAGCCCATACAGGTGGATATACACGAAAAGCCCTTCGCCTATCTCAGGGCCATTTTTCACAAGCCTCATCCCACGGCCCGCTACGATTTATTGATCACCCCCAAGATGAGTTTTGGGACAGGTCACCATGCCACTACCTACCAAATGATTGAGCAAATGAGTGCCATCGATTTCTCGGAAAAGAGGGTAATAGATTTTGGCACAGGAACAGGCGTTTTGTCCATTTTAGCAGAGAAAATGGGTGCGTCTTCTGTGTTGGCCATTGACAACGATGATTGGAGTATAGAAAATACGCGCGAAAATATAGCCGCCAATCACTGCCAAAAGATTGAGGTGCTCAAAGCCGAAACCTGCGTTCACCAAGACTTACCGGCTGATGTTGTGTTGGCAAATATCAATTTGAATATTATTATCCAAAACCTCCCTGCTATCCAAGCGGCTTGCAAAAAGGGGGGTACGGTACTGTTTAGTGGATTCCTAACCCAAGATGAACCCGTTATTTTGGCGGCCATTCAAGCCCAGGGTTTTACGGTGAAAAACTGCCTCAGCAGAAATAACTGGTTGATTATAAGCTGTTTGGCTTCATAATGGTTCTGTTTGAATGTTACTTTAACGTTATCAATCACGTTTTTTTTGTATTTTTATCGGAGCAATTTGAGTTATTCATGAAAGAAGCGCTCCTCATCATATTGGCTTATTTGATTGGCTCCATTCCCACAGCCTTGATCATTAGCAAGCATTTTTTCAATATTGACATTCGCGACTATGGAAGCGGCAATATGGGAGCTACCAATACCTTTAGGGTGCTAGGGCCCAAGTATGGCACCATTGTGATGGTTATGGATATCCTCAAAGGAATGTTGGCCGTGGGATTGTTTTATTTTCTGCCTTATTATTTGCACAACGAACTGGAGCGTACCAATTTCATGATTGGCCTGGGCCTCGCCGCGGTCATCGGCCATATTTTTCCTTTGTTTGCCAATTTTAAAGGAGGCAAGGGCGTGGCAACCCTTTTAGGGATGTTGATAGGAGTTCAGCCCGTCGTAGCCGTTTGCTGCGCCGGCGTGTTCGTGTTGGTCTTGTTTCTTACCCGTTATGTCTCTTTAAGTTCTATTTTGGGCGCTATCATGTTTCCGGTTTCTGTGCTATGGATATGGAACGAAAAGGAATTGATGTATAGAATTTTTGCTTTGCTGGTAGCCCTTCTCGTGATCATGACCCATCAGAAAAACATCGGCAGGTTGTTCAGGGGTGTTGAAAGCCGTATTCCGATTTTGAAATACCGAGACAAAAGAAAATTGCGCAAGCGTGCCGATTTGTAAATCCTTTTGCTATATGCTCCGCCATTCAATTCATGCTGCCTTCAAGGTTTTTTTGTTGCTCATTGCTACGCAGTTTTTGGCTTGCTCACACAATCCCATCACAGGGAGAAGTCAACTCTCATTGTTTCCTGAATCTACTTTGCAGCAACAAGCCCTCACGCAGTATCGAACCTTTTTGAGTCAAAACAAAGTAGCCAGCGAAACCATCAATAAAGATGCCCAAATGGTTAAAAGAGTAGGCGCCAAGATTGCAGAAAGCATCTCTGACTATTATACCAAAAAAGGATTGAGCAAAGAATTGCAGGGTTACAAATGGGAATTCAATTTGGTGGACAAAAATGAAATCAATGCCTGGTGTATGCCGGGTGGTAAAGTAGTGGTGTATACCGGATTGTTATCTGTGACGCAAAATGAAGCGGCATTAGCTGTTGTGTTAGGACACGAGATCACGCATGCGCTGGCGCACCATGGCAATGAAAGAATGAGCCAGGCCGTGGTGACACAAGGATTGTCTGTGGCAGGTGATATTTTTACCCGAAACAAAGAACAAGCCAATACTATTTTTAAGTCTGTATTCATACCCGGCGCTCAAGTGGGCTTTCTGTTGCCCAATTCCAGAAAGCATGAATACGAAGCCGATCGTTTTGGGATGATGTTTTCCGCTATGGCCGGCTACGATCCCCGAGAAGCTGTAGCATTTTGGAAGCGAATGGCTGCAGCCGGAGGAAACAAGCCACCTGAATTTCTGGCCACTCATCCTTCGGATCAAAACCGGGTGGCTCAATTGCAAAAATATATGGATGAAGCACTTAGGTACTATCACCCTGCCCATTAGAGCGCCTCTTCCTCGGAAATGTTCCCTTTTTTCTTGTCCAGTAACCATTTTTGTTGTATTTTTACGCCCCTTTGAATGCGAAAGATTAAATAAAAACCTACTGTCTTTTATATCCGTTTTATTTAATTGATCACTGAATTAATGTCACCTAAATTAATTACGCATTATGGCTATTCAGACAGCAATTGAAAAACTCCAGTTACAAGACGAAAAGAATATTCTAATTCAAGGATTGCCTTCCTCTGTTGAAAAACAGTTCCAAAAAGTTAATTTCTCCAAAAGTGTGACCCCGTTGTTGAGGTCCAGAAAAATAGAATTCGCTTTGTTGTTTGCGGTGAGCAAAAAACAATTGACCGATATATTAAACGAAGTACTTTCTGCACTGCAGCCCAATGCTAAATTGTGGATTGCTTATCCCAAGCCTGCTTCTAAAATTGCCAGCGATTTGTGCAGGGATTACAATTGGCAAATCATCGAAGACTCCGGCCTTGAAGCAGCTGAACAAATTGAATTGGATGGCGTATGGTGTGCCACTCATTTTGTAAAAGCCGGAACCGTGCGGTTATCCAACACGGTGGTGAATGCCGATGCGAGCATTGATGTGTTGGCGGTATAATTTCCAGAATAATTATTTGTAAATCACAGTGCCCATCTGTTGAGTCAGGGCTGATTCCAGTTGCTTTAAATGCTGGTGTGTTTGCATGCAGATGATTTGCTGATCGGGGTCGGTCGTTTTTTCGAGTTCTTGTTGGTTTTCTGCAATCAATCTTTTTATTTTCCTCAATTGTAGGTATCCGAGCGTTGATATTACTTCTTCCTTGTACAATTCTTCGCGGGTAGGGATGTGTCCTTCAAAATGTTCTTTCCAGTTAGGACTGATCTCTGTATTGGTTTCCATTACTTTGATTAATAAATCGTTCATGGAGCCGTTGTCGTGATACAGAAAGGTTTTGATGGTGGGCTGTAATCCTTCGTCATACCATTTCCGGTAGGTGCGCATCAATTGTACCAGGGATGGATTGTCGATGAGTTCTTCCAAATCCCCTTCGTCCATTTGATTGAACAGATAAGTAGCAACATCTTGTTGATCATCCCATTCTTTCAGCCCGAATTCAATCAGGCTTCGAACAAGGGCTTACTCTTGCAGTTCGTCTTTTTGGAAAAGACTGTCAACGGCTTTTTCTTCCTGGTCGAGCTGTTCGGGTAATTGCTGAATATTGAAGTCGGTCCCAAAAGACTTGGAAGTCTCTTTGTTGATTTTGTCTCGGATGAATTTATTGACCAGGGCATTGAATCCGGCCTCTTCACTCTTGAGGAGTTCGGATACTTGTTTTACATAATCTTGCCGACGGGTAAATTCTTCTGTTTTAT
>CANGBQ010000107.1 GCA_947451985.1 Chitinophagaceae bacterium
AACTTTAAAAAGATGTTAACGCGCCTATATAAAACCAAACATAAGTATATTTGTCACCTTATAATATAACCTATATACATATGAATTTTAAAAGAATCAACAACCTTACAGGATGGGCAGTATGCATCATTGCATGTGGTGTTTATTTGATGACCATGGAAGCCACGGGTAGTTTATGGGATTGTGGAGAGTTTGCTTCCAGTGCCTATAAATTGCAAATCCCCCACCCACCCGGAGCGCCTTTGTTTGTGCTCATTGGCAGGTTGTTCATGATTCCATTTGATCCTCAGCATGCTGCTTTAGGACTCAACGCCATGAGTGCCTTGGCCAGCGGATTCACAATTCTTTTCTTGTTTTGGTCAATCACCCACTTTGCACGCAAGATGGTAGAAAAAGATGGTCAAGCATTGAGCAATGACAAAATCATTGCCATCATGGCCGCTGGTGTGGTAGGCGCGTTGGCCTATACGTTTTCTGATTCATTTTGGTACAGCGCTGTAGAAGGCGAAGTGTATGCATTATCATCTTTCTTCACCGCTATTGTTTTCTGGGCCATGTTGAAATGGGAACAAAGTGTTACCGAAGAACAAGCTCAAGGCATCAAGGGCCATTTCACCAAAGCAGACAGATGGATTATTTTGATTTTTTACCTAATGGGGCTTTCCATTGGCGTGCATTTGCTGAATCTGTTGACGATTCCTGCCATTGTAATTGTCTATTATTTTAAAAGATACAAATCAACCGGATGGGGCACTATGCTGGCTTTCATCATTGGTTGTATTATAACAGGTTTGGTCCAAAAAGCAGTGATTCAGTGGAGCATTAAAGGTGCTGCCAATATGGACATCCTATTTGTAAACAGTTTCAGCTTGCCCTTCTTCTTCGGTTTCGGATTCTTTTTTGTTTTACTGGGATTGTTGATTTGGTTTGGACACCGAATCGCCAATAAAAAAGATTGGATTTTTTTAAAGCTCGGCTTGTGGGCATTTACGTTTATGCTGTTGGGTTATACTACCTATTTTACCACCATGGTAAGAAGCAGCTCCGATCCGAGTGTAGACATGTTCAATGTTGACAATCCAGTGAGTCTGGTAGGTTATGTGAGCCGCGAGCAATACGGCGATTGGCCTATTTTGTATGGACAGGATTTTACCGCTCAAATACAGGAGGGCAAAACCACTGACACGTATATTAAGTCGAATGGCCGTTATGAGAAGAATGGCAAAAAAGTAGAATACGTATATGCCCCCGAAGATTTGCATTTCTTTCCGCGCATGTGGGACCAAAGCAACGACCAGGGCCATGCCGACTACTATGCCAGTTGGGCAGGCATTGGAAAAGATGAACAAGGAAATTGGGAACGCACGCCTACCGTTGCCGAAAACATTGGCTTCTTTTTGGATTATCAAATCAATTGGATGTACTGGCGCTATTTCATGTGGAATTTTGCCGGTAAACAAAACGATATTCAGGGAGTAAATATGGGCAATGTCAGAGATGGCAACTGGAAGACCGGTATTGGTTTTTATGATAACGTTAGATTAGGAAACCAGGAAAGCTTGCCTGATTCTTTGAAAAACAACAAAGCCAATAATAAATTATTCATGCTGCCCTTGATCCTGGGCTTGATTGGCTTATACTACCAATATAAAAAAGACCAAAAAGACAGCTTGATTACTTTCTTACTTTTCTTCTTCACTGGCTTTGCCATTTGCGTATACTTGAACCAGGCCGGCAATCAACCCCGTGAAAGGGATTACGCCTACGTAGGCTCTTTTTATGCCTTTGCCATATGGATTGGCTTAGGCGTATTGTACATCAAAGACTTGTTTGCAAACTATATCAAGAATATCAAAATAGCCTCCATTGCTGCAGGGCTTGTTTGCTTGTTGGCCGTACCGGTGTTGATGGCGAATCAGGAGTGGGATGACCATGACCGTAGCAACAAAACCATTGCCAGAGATTTGGCTACAGATTATTTGAAAAGCTGTGCCCCCAATGCCATCCTGATCACATTCGGAGACAACGACACCTACCCGCTTTGGTATGCACAAGAAGTAGAGGGCATTCGAAAAGATGTACGGGTCATCAACAGCAGCTTACTCGGCACCGATTGGTACATCAATCAATTACGTTACAAACTCAATGATAGCGATCCGATTGACCCCATTTGGTCTGCTGCACAGATAGAAGGATCCAAAAGAGATATTCTTCGATACAATCCCAATGGCAATCAGTATATGGATTTGTATACCATGATGAAAGAGTATGCGGGTTCTGACGATCCTGCCAAAGGCGCCGTTTACAATGAGGGAGACATCCTTAATACTTTCCCCTCTCAAAAAGTATCTGTGCCAGTGGATATCAATCTGGTTAAAAACAATGGCACCGTCAATGCCAATGACAGCGTGGTCAATGAATTGAAATTTGAGATCAATAAAAATTACCTGTACAAAAACGATGCTGCTATTCTAAATATTATTGCAGCCAACAAGTGGAAGCGTCCTATTTATTTCACTTCCCCTTATGGCGAATTGGGATTTGAAAAATACTTGCGTCAAGACGGCCTCACCTACCGATTGGTGCCCATCGAAAATGGCAACATCAATCAAAATTGGGTGATGGAGAAAATGATGAATGAATTTGTATTTGGCAACGCCGATAAAAAAGGCGTTTATTTTGACGAAGAAAACCGTCGCCATTTGAATGGCATCAGACTGGCATTCGCTCAATCAGCGGCCAACCTTGCCGATGCTGGAAGATCCGAGGATGCCAAGAAGCTCTTGAACCAATGCGACAAAATGATGGACCAGAGCAATTTCCCCTATGGCATGCCTAGTCGAGCGCAGCAGCAGAATCAAATTTCGATGCAATTCTTATATGCAGCCTACAAAGCAGGAGACACTGTCTTGATTCAAAAAGTAAATACTTCTTTGAAAAAAGACATGGAACAACAAGCTGCGTATTACCAGTCGTTGCCTGAAGGAAAAAGAGAAGCATTGGCATCAGAAGCAGAACGAAATGACAATCTACTGAGAAGCCTCCTTGGATTGGAACAGCAATACAGTAAAATCGCTCCCCTGATGGACATTCCAAAAAATCAACAAGGCGCGGCCACTGATACGGCAAAACCTTAATAAAACATTCACATCAACTTAAAAAAGGCTATCATTCGATAGCCTTTTTTAATGGTAAGATCTTAATAGATATTGACCTCTCGTTCAAGTACCACCCCAAATTTGGATGTAACCGACTGAATGATTTCTTCACTCAGCTGATAGATCTGTGCGCCGGTTGCTTTTCCATGATTGACCAACACCAATGCCTGTTGACTGTGACAGCCGGCATCTCCCTTTCTAAAACCTTTCCAACCGCATTGTTCAATCAACCAACCGGCAGCCAACTTAAATTGACTATTGGGTTGCTCATACGCCACCAATGAAGAAAAATTTTCTTTCAGGGAGTGATATTGTTCAGCAGGAATGGTAGGGTTCTTAAAGAAACTGCCGGCATTGCCCAACACTAAGGGATCTGGCAATTTGCTTTGTCGGATAGCCATTACAGCCTGGGCAACTGAATGCAAAGACAATTCTTTCACCTGCATTTTTTCCAGTTGTTGCTCAATAGCGCCATAAGAAATAACAAAAGATGGCTTTTTAGCCAATCGATAAGTGACCGATGCAATCACATAGGTTTTTTTGTATTTGTTTTTGAAAACACTTTCTCTGTACCCAAATTCACAATCATTTGCTGTAAATATGCTAGAGTGGCCGTCTTTGATGTGAATGGCTTCCAAAGAATGAAACACATCTTTGATTTCGACCCCATAAGCGCCAATGTTTTGCATGGGAGAAGCGCCCACACTTCCTGGAATCAATGCCAGGTTTTCAATACCTGCATATCCTTGTTCTACACAATACATCACAAATGAATGCCAGTTTTCACCCGCACCTGCTTTGATGAAATAATACTGATCGTCTTCGTCCACCTTCTCTATTCCTTTGATATTGTTTTTAAGGACCGACCCGGCTACATCTCTGGTGAACAACACATTGCTTCCTCCACCCAATATTAAAAGAGGCTGCTGCGTGATGATAGGCATTTGCAACAACGACAACAACTCATCTGTTGAATCAAATGACGCAAAATGTTCGGCCCTCACATCCATGTGAAAGGTGTTGTAGGCGCGAAGCGATATGTTGTTTTGAATGTTCACTATGTGTTAGATTGGATCTACATCTGCAATGATATGAATAGATTTGAATTTTTTATCTGCCCTTAGTAAATTGAGGTGGTGCTGGACCACTCTTTTGTACTGTATTCCCTTTTCTTTGGGCAGCTTGAGCATGATCTCCATCAAATATTGATTTCGGACCCTTCCAATTACCGGAGCGGCTGGTCCTACGACATATTCCTTGAAATCTTGTTTCAAAGAATGGGCCAATCCATTGGCAGCTGCCACCACTGTCTCTTTGTCTTTGTGTGAAAGCGTCAGCATGATGATTCTACTAAAAGGCGGATAAAAGAATTCTTTTCGGCCGGCCATTTCAGCCTGATAAAATTTTTGATAGTCGTGTTGCTGAACCAACTGAATAACCGGATGCTTCACATTCAACGCCTGAATCAATACTTTACCTTGGGCCTTTTTCCTTCCTGCTCTTCCACTCACCTGCTCCATTAATTGGAAGGCTCTTTCATTCACCCGAAAATCTGCAAAGCTCAACAATCCATCGGCATCCAGAATACCCACCAAACTCACGTTGTCAAAATCAAGCCCCTTCACCACCATTTGGGTACCCACCAGGATATCGAGTCGATGCTGTTCAAACAGTTGAATCAACGTATCATGAGCCGTTTTTCCTTTGATGCTGTCCACATCCATGCGGGCAATTTTGTATCTGGAAAAATCAGTTTCCAATTGCTCCTCTATTTTTTCAGTACCAAAATTTTTCTCTTGCCAATCGTTTGATCCACAAGCAGGACAAGCAGGCATCGTAGGATATGTACTGCCACAATAATGACAATGCAACTTGTTGCTGTACTTATGAAGGGTGAGCGACACGTCGCAATGGTGGCATTGAGGTATGTATCCGCAAGCAGCACAAATCAAATATGGATTATATCCTCTTCGGTTCTGAAAAAGAATAACCTGTTGGTCCTGGTCAAGTGCTTGCTGAATGGCTTCTTTCAACTGCGAGCTCAACATCACTTTTCCCTTTTGTGCTACTTGTTGGTTGTTGACAATTTCGATGGCAGGCAGTTGAATGCCCCCAAAACGCTCATTTAATTCTACCAGGCCATATTTCTGTTGCACCACATTATAGTATGTTTCCAATGAAGGTGTAGCGCTACCCAACAAAACTTTGGCACCGAACAAAGAAGCATAATATATAGCAGTATCTCTAGCATTGTACCGGGGGGCAGGGTCTTGTTGTTTGTAAGAAGGATCATGTTCTTCATCCACAATGATTAGCCCCAGTTGATTAAAAGGCAAAAACAAGGCGCTTCTGGCACCCAGCACCACACTCACCAATCCCGAACGGATTTTGTTCCACAACTCCACCCGTTCCTGGTCGTTGAACTTGGAATGATAAATGGCGATGTGACCACCAAAATGCTTTTTCAATCTTCGGATGATTTGCGTGGTCAATGCAATTTCAGGAAGCAAGTACAAAACCTGTTTCCCTTTTACAACCATTTGTTCGATTTG
>CANGBQ010000108.1 GCA_947451985.1 Chitinophagaceae bacterium
GATAGAGCATCAGCCTTCTAAGCTGAGGGTCATTGGTTCGAATCCAATCCGAATCACAAATGCCCAGCCAATGTAATTGGCCGGGCATTTTCATTCAAGAGCGATGTAATCCAGCTTTCATACCGCTGAGCGGTATGAAAGCGTTCAAAACGTTCTACGTTCAACGTTCAAGGGTGTAAGGTAGTTGTAGAATAGAATTTTATAATTGGTTAGCAAGTAATCTATCAATCATACCGCTCAGCGTGAAAGCGTTCAAAACGTTCTACGTTTCAATGTGCGACGTTAACAAACCAAGCATTCTTTCTATTAAAATTAAATTTGACAACATCATCTATATTGTATTTATTTTCAATAGATAATATTCTGAATATTTCGTTATTATAGCTAACTTCCAGTAAGTAGTGCGCACCACAAAAATGAACCTTCCGCACCATTGCTGAAAAACCATCTTCATGCGGTTTTACCAATGTAAAATAGTCGGGCCTCACCCACAATAAATCATCCGTATGACTGCTTCCAGACACAAATTCATGGTTGGTCAATAGATCATAGGGGCCCAGCAAGGCTCCACAATATTCATTCAAGGGAAAATGGTACAATTCCTCGGGTTTGCCTCTCTGGAGAATTTGTCCTTGTTTCATGACTAAGATCTCCTCTGCCCAGGAAAGTAAATCACTCGCATCGTGAGAAACCATGATGAATGACATTTGTAAATGATTGCCAATGTCTGCCAACGTTTGCTTCATGAGGCTTTTGTGAAAGGGATCCAGGTTCGAAAATGGCTCATCCAGTAACAGAAGGAATGGTTTAGTGGTTAACAATCGAGCCAGGGCGATACGCTGGCGCTCCCCCCCTGAGAGTTGATCTGTCCTTCGGTCTAGTAAATGATCAATTTTACATATTGCATACAATTGTTGCGCCTCCGCAGGATGCATCTCATTTGCATAAGAGAGCACTTCATGTACCCAATAATTATTTCTCAGTTCAAAGTTTTGGCTTAAGTAGGCAATTTGGGGATGCCCGGGAACGAGTTTTTCGGCAGCACCTTCTACCCTCTTTTCTTGAAAATAAATAGTGCCTCCAGTAAGCTGATCTAAGCCAGCAATGCTTCGCAAAAGAGTTGTTTTACCCGATCCCGTTTCTCCAACAATACCTATTTTCTGGTATTGCTGCTGTGTAAATTGAATGTCTGATAAAATTTTGCCTCGATCTGTTTCTTTTGATGCCTGAACGACTTCCAACCATTCCATAAGCCAAAAATACTCAATAAATGGCTGGAATAACAAAAAGCCGCTAGCTGTGACTAGTTAGCAGCGGCTTGATGCGTTTAGATAGGGTAAATAGTTTCGATATTCTAAACTAAATAATTGAACAAATACTTGCAATGATATTGATCCATCTTGACAGTGAGTCAAGACAATATTTTATTGGACAATGTCAAAAAATTCATGAGAATCATTAAATTGTGCGTAGATACTGAATCATTCATTTTTAGCCCCACAGTTTAACGTTTATGAAGACAGCATTGATTACAGGGATTACCGGTCAGGATGGAGCATATTTAGCTGAATTTTTGCTTCACAAAGGATACAATGTTCATGGAATTAAACGCAGATCTTCATTGATTAGGAGTGAGCGTATCGACCACTTGTTTTTGAACAAAGAACTTTCTGAGCGATTTCATTTGCATTATGGAGATTTAACAGATTCAAGCAATATCATCCGAATCATTCAGCAAACACAACCCGATGAAATTTACAATCTAGGCGCCCAAAGCCATGTCCAAGTTAGTTTTGAAACACCTGAATATACTGCCAATTCAGATGCCATGGGGGTATTGAGAATACTGGAAGCCATTCGCATATTGGGTTTGGAAAAAAAGACCCGTTTTTATCAGGCTTCTACCTCTGAAATGTTTGGGAAGGTGCAAGAGATTCCCCAAAAGGAAACAACGCCTTTTTATCCTCGCTCCCCTTATGGTGTAGCGAAATTATACGGACATTGGATTACTGTCAACTACAGAGAATCATATAATATGTTTGCGGTTAGCGGAATTTTGTTTAATCACGAAAGCCCTTTGAGAGGCGAGAATTTTGTCACCAGAAAAATCACCATTGGTGTAACCAAAATCGCTTTGGGATCCGGCGGCATTTTAATGCTAGGGAATTTGGATGCCAAAAGGGATTGGGGGCATGCAAAAGACTACGTGCAAGGAATGTGGCTGATGCTGCAGCAAGACCAACCAGATGATTATGTGTTGGCTACCAATGTGACTACGTCTGTACGAGACTTTGTGAAAATGGCCTTTGCACATGTGGGCATCGAATTGTATTTCACCGGAACCGGCATCGATGAAAAAGGCTTTGTCAAGCAATGCAACAATCCGTTGTATCAAATAACTGTCGATACACAAGTGGTGGGCATCAAAGAAAAATACTTCCGTCCCGCAGAAGTCGATTTGCTCATAGGCGACGCTTCCAAAGCACACCAAAAATTAGGGTGGAAGCCACAGTACGATTTACAGATGTTGGTTACTGAAATGATGAACGAAGAACTAGCACACAATGCCAGCAGGTATTGATTACAGGAACTTGTAAAAATGAGGCCTATTTAATAAAATTCTAGGTGTCAGAGAAATAAGCTTTGCCACATTGTCGCAATAACCCACCCAGTCTTTAAAGGCATATCGATTTGTTGATTGTAAGGGCCATATTTTTGACAATAATACTCCGATTAAAAAAATGGGAATAACCAGGAGATAATTCAATTCGCTGAACAACATCCATCCTATTCCAAACTCTTTTCTGATTCGAAGAAAATTGCTGACCATAATTTGCAATCCTTTTTGATCGTAGAGATTGTAATATCCCTGACCAGTAGATTCAAAAGCCATGTTGGCCGTTTTGCCCTGCAAGTGATACACATGATGTTTTCCCAAGATTAACAGCTTGCCTGATTTTTTCAATCGGCTGCACCATTCGGCTTCTTCGGCATACAGAAAGAAATCCTCATCCAACAAACCTGCTTTCTCAATGGCCGATTGTCTGACCATTAAAAAAGCGCCGTTGATCCAATCGACTTCGGCTACAGTCGACACATTGGGCACATGTGGTTTGGATACCTTCAAAACTTCTGCAATCTTTTTCAAAAAATTACCCCAATACGGAAGTGGCAACAGGTAATTCAACCCACCTTTCATGGCATAATTGCCTGCAATTTGCGGTGTTCCGTCTTCATTCAACAATTGAACACCACAAGCAGCTGCTTCGGTGTGTATAAAATCATTCAAACAAGCATTGATGGCATCCTCTTTTAAAAGGGTATCTGTATTGAGCAACAGCAGCACCTCGCCGGTAGATTGTCGAATGCCAGCATTATTGGCCCTTGCAAAACCAGCATTGTATCCCATTTGAACAAAACGAACGGAAGGATATGATTTAGTCAGCAATTCTTCTACATTGTCTTTTGAATCATTGTCCACTACAATGATTTCAAAACGAGCCGTATCGAACTGAAAAATCGATTGCAGGCAATTCATCAGCAATTCGTTCGACTTATAATGTACCAGTATAATGGATAGCATCAGGAATGATTACGATAAGAAATGATGAATCGAAAATACGCAATTGACATGAAAGCTTTAGAGAGTAAGCCTATTTTCAAAATTTTCAAAGGAATGTGAAACTGCCATTCAAGCATCTTCTCCAAAGGCTGCGGAAATGAATTGCCCTGCAGATGCGTGTAAACAGATGAAATATCTCTGATATTCAAATTACGAAAAAGACGCCAGTAATAATCGAATACGATGACGTTTTTCAAAATCCCTACGCCCAATTTATTGAGCATGTAAATGTTTTCGGGTATTTCAACTGATCGATTCCTGAATACTTGTTTGGTAATCTGGTCTTGGTTGTATCCTACATTGATCAAGGCATCCGTTATATAATGAATGGATACTTTCTGTAAACAACGAATGTAAAATTCAAAATCTACCACCCATTTTAATTGCTCGTCATAGGCTGGCACACGGCTTTTTCTCAAAAGCACATTGCTGGGATTTCCAATAAAATTCTTTTTGAACAGAAACAAGGGTGAACGAACCAAACGCTTGATGGTTGTGTTGGAAAGTCTATGGGTTTGCTTGAACACCCCATTTTCGTAATCGTTGAAAGCAGAAAAAATAAATGATGCGGCTGGATGTAGATTGATGGCTGTCGCGTATTTATCCAAAGCATCATCAGTGGCAAACCAGTCGTCGTCGTGCATGATTTTTACCCAATCGCCATTGGCCAAAGCAATCGCTGCATTCCAATTGGCCGGGGATCCTTTGGCAGGTGTATTCTTTTGATAGATAAGATGGAATCGATCCTTGTATTGGGCACAACATTCTTTCACTTCATCGGTGGGACTATCGTCTGTAACCACTACCTCAAAATCAGCATATTTCTGTAACGAAATGGAACGGAGTAAGACGTCCAAATAGACAGCATTTTTATACGCAGGAATGCAGATGGAAATCATCGGTTTCATGTTGGGCTGATTGGAGCGCAATTTATGGTTTCTTTTTCACCCTATTTAACAATGGCTTCAAAAATGGATACAAAAGAAGTGCCGCTATATCAGGCAATAATGATAATAAATGAATCAAATGCAGTTTCAATATCCATTGGATTCTATAGGGCATCGTTACCTTAGATTTCATCAGCACCGATAGCCAGGTTTTGGCAATCTTTCGTTCATAAATTCTATTGGGTGAATTGGATCCTTCTAATGTCAAAGGCAATTGATTCAATTGTCGTTGCATCCGATGCCATAAAAAGGTATACTTGAGCCAATGATTGTCAAAACTACCCCCTTCGGTCAGGTGAACAACATCTATTTCAAAGGAAACAATTGTTTCATATGTCCGCGACATCCGGGTGGAAAAATCGATATCATACAAATGAAAACCATCTAATGGCGATTCATTGAATAATACCTGCTCCCATGCTTCTTGTCGACAACACATGAACACTCCATCAATGCATACTACTCTTTCAAAGGTTTTACCAGAAGTGGGTTGTGCAACAATTCGGTACTCTTGACCTTTTCGATTGATGTGCAAAATATTGGCACAATCCAATGCTGGAATGCCGGTATACCAGCCGCTATGGGTTCTGCTTTTGTACTTTGAGCCTGCTAAACCTATAAGCCCTAGCAATGGATTTGCTTCAAAATATTGGAGTATTTTTTGCCCCCAATTGGGTGTTGAAAAAACAACATCTTCGTGCAGAAAACAAATGACAGGGAATTGGGCCGATCGAGCGCCTTGATTGTACACGGCTCCAATGCATTTTTTGGCCGTTCGATTGTCAATTACAATGGTTTCGTAAGGCACTCCAATGGTGTTGGCTATATTTGCCTCTAGATTGGCAGATAATACCGGATCAATAGAGCAGACAACAACAGAAATCATTAGAGGCGGGCTTGTTTTAAAAAAACTAATATTTCACTTATCTTACAAACTTATTTAATAATTGATTATCAATGCCTAACTTTTTTACCAACCTTTTAAATGGAGTAGTCGGTCGGATCAAGCAAACATTCGATTCTCCCTA
>CANGBQ010000109.1 GCA_947451985.1 Chitinophagaceae bacterium
AATTGAATGTAGTCAACAGCACCCCCTCCGAAGGTCCCTCTTCCACCGGTTTAATCATGAGCGAATTGGTTGTCAACTATCTGAACGAATCTTTTTACGGAGACGAATTGATCATTACAATAGCTGTTGGCGATTGTACTGGTGCAGGTTTTGAATTACTTTACAAAGTAGATGCGTTTCGAAATAGCCAAACCATTCCAGTTGCCTTGGCTAAAACCGCTATGGTTTGTTTTGATTATCAAAAAAGAAAAGTCAGTTCTATTCCAACAATGCTTTTAGAATTGTTGGGGCAATAAATTATTGCTGGTTCCAAATCTCCCAGTTGGCTTCTGCTTGATGAACCAGCGTTTCATACCCATTCTTTACAGTGGCTCCCTGTTGCATCCCTTTTTGAAGAAAACTTGTTACAGAAGGATTGTACACCAAATCAAACATGAGGTGTTGTGGTCCAATGTATTCATAGGGAATGGGTGGGGCTGCATTTATATCAGGATACATTCCCAAAGGCGTGCAATTGATGACTATGGTGTGTGCTTGCATAATCGATTCATTCAACGATTCATAGTCGATAGACCCTGGATGATTGGACGGATTTCGACTAACCAATAAAAAAGGAATGGCCAATTCACGAAGGACAAATTGAATGGCCTTGGAAGAACCCCCTGTTCCCAATACCAAAGCTTTTGGATGTGGAAGGCCAAGCAAGGGAAATATGGATGATCTAAATCCAAGGTAATCCGTATTGAATCCTTTGGTGCCACCAGAATGAATGGCAATACAATTAACGGATCCAATGCCCTTGGCAACCTCATCTACTTCATCCAGATAATCGATCACCGATTCTTTGAAAGGAATGGTCACTGCCAAGCCAGCCAATGGTGGTTGCGCTTTCAATAAAGCAGGTAATGAATCTATTTGTTCGAGGGGAAACAATTCAAAGAGGCAATCATTGATTGCCTCTTGCGTAAATTTTTCAGTGAAGTATTTTTTCGAAAATGAATGGGTCAGCGGAAAGCCAATCAAGCCATAAATTTTCATATGCCGTAAATATTATTTGTTCAAGTACAATTCAAAAGTGTCTCCTCTTAATCCTATTCGCATGGCTTCCAGCGCAATAACTTCTGAAGGCGCAATGTTTCCTAGGTTAACATTGCATCCGATCAATTCCAAAAAGTACAATTGCTGGGCTTTTTGAGGAGCTTCCCATAATATATTCTCTTGCGGAATTTTAGTGAGTATTTCCTGTACCAATCCTTCTCGTACTTCTCCGCTTCCTCTGTAGATACCCACGTTACCAGCCTCTCTAGCTTCTGCAATCACATAGGAAGAACCTGCATTCAACTCAGCACTCATCAATTCAATCCATTTGTATGGCGGAATGATGTGCGCTGCGTCCTTGCTACCTACTTCACTCAAAACCACGCCATGCTTGCACAGCTTTTCGATATACCCACATTTCTCGGCATGGGGTATGGTGATGGATCCATCGCTCACTTCCATATAACTCACACCAAATTCTTTACACACATTGATGTAGTCTTCAAATTGATTTCTGATTAAGAACGCTTCGAACAAAGTTCCGCCAAAATACACGGGCATATCGTAGGAGCGGTACACAGCTAGTTTCTCTTTGAGGTTGGGCGTTACAAAAGCAGTACCAAAGCCAAGCTTTACCATATCGATATGGGGCTGACCGATGCTCATGAGATTTTTGGCTTCTTCAATACTAAGGCCCTTGTCCATTACCATGGTAATCCCATTCTTACGGGGCTTAACGGCCCTGTCGGGAATTTGTGTAAGGTTGAAATTCATTGAATTGTATTTTAATACCGCTGCAAAGATATTCAAAGACAATGAGATTTGGCGTATAGGGCAGGGAATCACTACCCTATTTGCGGGATTTGCCTTTCTTGTACTTGGCCAATAGCTCCACTACCGATTGGTGTTGCAACAAAGCGGGATTGATTTCAATAAACTGTTTCACCAATTTAGCATTGGCTACTAGTGCATGCTCTAAGTAGATCAGGGCTTCTTTTGAACGGCCCAAAGCAAATAGGAAAGCACTGGTGTAGTATACAAATACTGGCTTGGAATCGGTTTGTTCAAAAGCCAATGAAGCATAATCCAATCCTTCCTCAAACATCTGTCCTTGGTATAAACATTTGAGCAATTCGGTCCAGCCGGTCACATTTTTGGGTTTAATCCGAACCACATTCCCCAAAAAGACAACAGCCTCCTGGATATTACCCATTTCTAGGAAACATCTTCCAAGGGCCAGGTTGTATGCAGGCTGCATCAAGTGTTTTTTCAGGGCGGTTTGCAATGATTTAATTGCATTGGGCCAGGCCCCTTCATTCATATAGGTACAGGCAATTTTATAATGCAGTTGGCTGTCTTCTGGATTCAGGTGACTTGCCTTTTTATAATGAGAGCGTGCTTGAGTGTGATTGTTGATTTTGTCGTAGCAATGGCCAATGGCTTCATAAATCACCGCCTCTGGCCTAGCCAATTCAAGTACTTTTTCCAATACTTCGATGGCCTCTTTGAATTTCTTTAACTGGATGTACGCATCTCCCATGTTACGGTAAGCATAATCAAATTTCTCATCGATGGCTACAGCATATTGATAGGCGTCAATCGCCTTTTCATACAACTTAATTCCCTGGTATGCCGCCCCCAAATTAAACCAGGCCAGCTCACTATACGGCTGCTGTTCGATGATGTGTTGATGTAACTTGATTCCTTCTTCATTTCTACCGGTGAAGTCTGTCCAGAAGCAAATTTTATACAATGCCTCTTCGTTGGTGGCGTCTTCTTGCAAAATCAACTTAAGGCAATCAAATACTTTTTCGAAGCTCTCGTAATCATCAAAGACATCTGCCAACTCAAATAGCAAATCAATTTTTTCCTCTCCTTCAAATAAAGGAACAATCTCTGCCAACAATTCTTCTGCTTCTGACGACCGTTCAAGGGCCAGCAAAGCATCCATTTTAATGACATATAAAGCGGGGTCATTGCCGGCAAATAAAGCAGCCTTTTCCAGCGTAAACAATGATTCCTGAAATTTTCGGAGCGAAATCAATACATCCGCTTTTTTGATTAGGAGAGAGGCTGAATATGGATATTGTTCTATAGCCAGGTTGGCTGCTTGTAAAGCCTCTGCAAATTTTTCCCTTTCGTCGTAATAGTCAATCACTTGTTGAAAACCCTCTTCTTCGATAAATGCATGCCCCTTACCCGCCTGCATATTTTCATATTGGTGCAATAGTTCTCTCAATTCCTCCCGGTCGTGTCTGTATGGGTTATTGCTCATAATGGCGGTTCTCTCTGTAATTTAGTCAAAATCCGTTCAAAAAAACCGGATTTCCCCTGATAAATACCGGCTAATCGACCTTCTAGAATCAGTTATATAAACTTAACAGAACATTTTGAATTATGGGAATTATTTAATATATTTGTTTTAACAATTCAACACTACATGACTCAAACTGTCAAATCCATATTGTTATTTTGCCTCATCACTGGCAATATGCTCTATTCATTTGCCGACAGAGGTGTTAGAAGTAAATCCAAAAACAAGGTTGTTTTAAATATCAATACCCAAAATTCTTTCAAGCATTCTCTTTTATTTAATGTAACGAATGGTTTGCGATTCAATGGAGCCATCTATACCGGTCAGACCATTGAAAATGGCATTACAATTGCCAATAACCTTTATACTTACCAGAAAGGCAATACCTTTTACTTGTCGCCTTCTAAGCAAAAAGTTGTATTTCCTGAAATCAAACAAGGATATACAGGAATGAAATTGATTATCAAATCAAAAAATTAAAACCGCTGATGAGCGGTTTTTTTATGCTTACATCCCTTTTCGAAGTTGGGCAGCGTCTTCGTATTGTAATACTCTATAGCCCTGTTTAGGAATATCGAATGTAGAAAAGGGCACCAAGTCGTAATCGATTCTTTTTAAAATATATTTAAATACCATCGAGCCAGACTTGATTTCATATTGTACAGGAGTACCTGATAAGGCATAGAAAGAATTGTTGTAATCTTTGTTGGCCAACAAAACGTCCGAGGTGTAATATACTTCAAGCCGGTCGCCATCCTCTAGTGTAGAATAGGCTTTTTTGCATTGAAACCCGTTGATTTGCTTGGTTTCATTGGTCATCGAAAACTGCAATCCTCTAAACAGCTTGCTTTTATCCAACCAATTCTCTTTATTCAGGTGAATAATAATCTTTTGGCCACTGTATTCTTTTAAGATGGCTCCCACGTTGGTTCGGTTGTTGTAAATGGCGGTTTCTGTTCCTACACTGCTAATCACATCTGTTCTAGTCTTCTCTCCTTTGATGTATACCCGTAAGGCAGACCCATCCAATAATTTTTTAACTCCGTCATCCTTGGGTGCCGTAATCTCAATATCATAAAAAAGCGTAGCCTCCTGCAGCATGTTCTGCGCAAACAAGCAATGGCAAAAAACAAGGAATGAAGAAAGAATGAATAATTTTCGTGTCATTGTAGATGCTGTTTCCTAAAGTTAATAGAAAGATTTACTAAACAAATCACAAATCTGTCTACTTGTTCTTGGATTTACTTTTCAGATCCTGCAGCTTTTTCTGGCTTTCTTGCATGGCTTCAATACGCTCCTGCATCTTTGACTTCTTAACAGGACGCTTTCTATTTTCATTGATTTGAGCCATGATCTTGTCATGATCAATGATGTATTTCTGAATCAGAATCTGAAGCAACAAGGTGATGGTATTCGAAATGGTGTAATACCATGTCAAAGCAGCTGGCAACTTATTGAATACCCCCAACAGCAACACCGGGAAAATATAGGGCATATATTTCATCAATGGATTGCTGTTGTCTTGCATATTGTTCATGCTATATAGGGAGATCAGCAAACTGGTCAAAACGGCTGTTAAAGTAAAGAGACTCACATGGTCGCCATAAAATGGAATGGCAAAAGGAAGCTTGGCAATTGAATCGTAGGCAGCCAAATCATGAGCCCATAAAAAGTGCTCTCCTCTGAGGTCTATATTAGACTGAAAGAAGTAATACAAGGACATGAAAATAGGTATCTGCAAGAGCGCAGGCAAACATCCGCCCAAAGGACTCACGCCTGCAGAACGCCACAATTTCATCTGCTCCATGCCAAAGGCCTGTTGATCATCTTTGTATTTTTCTTTCAATGCGTCTACTTCTGGCTTCAAAACTTTCATTTTGGCGCCGCTCAAATAACTCTTGTAAAGAATCGGAGATGTAATTAGGCGAATGAGCAGGGTAAGCAACAAGATTACGATGCCCATGCTAGCAATATGCTGCTGCAAATAGTCAAAAACAGGTAACAGAAAATATCGGTTGATATACTTTACAAAAGAAAAAATACCGCTGCCATAAGGCACTATATATTCTAAATCATTGTTGTATTTCTTTAAGACATTGTAATCGCTGGGGCCAAAATACAACTGCAAAGGGACAGATGCTGCTTTGCCTGCAGGAATATCGACCTGCGCTGTGGTGCTGTAATTGGCAATATGTTCTGCAGACTTGTCAGCAGGTACTGTC
>CANGBQ010000110.1 GCA_947451985.1 Chitinophagaceae bacterium
AGTTATATACTGCTGAATTTGAGTTGGATAAATTGAAAGCCACTGCAGGAGACAAGAGTGAGTTGGTTATTCTTGCAGAAGAAAAGGTAAATCGACTCAAAAATGATATTCGAGAAAGTATTGGTAATGTACGGAGCAACTATCTTACACAAAAGCGCAGCAACGAATCAAATATGTCTTTCAACAAAAGTTTATATGCGCAAATACCAGCTAAAGAGAGGGGGTTGTTGGAAATCAGCCGTCAACAGGAAATTAAAAACAATATCTATACTTTTCTTTTGCAAAAAAGGGAAGAGACAGCTATTTCTTCCGCTTCCACGAGTGCAGACTTAAGGGTATTGGAGTCAGGTAATTCTTATGGCCCCATTCGGCCCGTTCCCAACAAATTTTACTTGTCTGGTTTATTTATAGCAATATTAGTATTCGTATTGTATGTAAATGTATTGGAACAAATCAATAATAAAGTGATGTTCCGAACCGAAATTGAGAAAAGAACTTCCGTGCCAGTGATTGGGGAAATTGTTCAGTCTAAGAATAATGAAGCCATTGCCATCACTGAAGGCAAGCGCACGGTGATTGCCGAACAGTTCAGGGCTCTTCGAACCAACTTGAATTTCATGGGCTTTAAAGAGAAAGATAAAGTATTGATGGTAACCTCTAGTATTTCCGGAGAGGGAAAGAGTTTTGTTTCTACGAATATGGCCATCAGTATGACCCTGACAGGTAAAAGAGTGGCCTTGTTGGAGTTGGATATGCGTAAGCCTAAACTGAGTAAAGAATTAGGTGTCAAAAGAGAGCCCGGTATCACTAATTACCTGGTTGGAAAGGCGGAAATTGAGGAAATCATCAAGCCTACTTCCTTCAATCATTTATACCTGGTAACTGCAGGGCCGATTCCGCCTAATCCCACCGAGTTGATCAGCAAGCCTGAGTTTGGCACTTTAATTGATGAATTAAAAGCACGTTTTGATTATGTGATCATCGATACGGCACCCATCGGGCCGGTGACGGATGCACAATTGATTGCCAAATACGTGAACACCACCATTTTCATGGTGCGCCACAACCACACGCCTCGGAATTTTATCACCATGATTGACAATTTTAACAGAGAAAAGAAGTTTAACAATATCTCAATAGTGTTCAATGGGATCAAGCCCAGGGGTTTCTCAGTGTACAGTTATGGATTTGGGGGTTATGGTAATGGATATGGATATGGATATGGCTATGGCTACGGGTACGGTTATGGCTATGCGTATGGCAAAGCGGATGCCGGCAGCTATTATGTGCAAGACAAAAACCAACCTGGGTTTAAAAATATTTGGAACATCAAGGAAATGATTCAAGGATTGTTTAAACGGAAATAATTTAGTAATCCCCTCTGTACCTTTTAAAACGTCTTCAGTTCAAAAAACCATGTGACTGAGGACTAGCGAAGCTTTGTCTAGTTCAAACGAACATACACCCTGGTACGTTGTGTATACACGGCCCAGGTGGGAGAAAAAAGTAGCCCAGACCCTTTTGGAAAGAGGGGTGGTGCACTATTGCCCCCTCAACAAAGCGACCCGTCAATGGAGCGATCGAAAGAAAATAGTCTTAGAACCCTTATTCAAGGGCTATGTTTTTGTGCAGGTAGAAGACGCCGAAAAATGGGACATCAAAAAAGTAGACGGCATCCTCAATTATGTCTATTGGTTGGGTAAGCCCGCCAAAGTAAAAGACGAGGAGATTGAAACCATCAAAAAATTCATGAACGAGTTCGAAGGGGTAGAAGTGGTGAACATTCAATTGGAAAAAAATACGCCTGTGGTCATTCAGCAGGGCGTACTCATGAATTACAAAGGAATTGTAGTGGAGGTGCTAGGCAACAAAGCCCGTGTGAACATCGATAGTATGGGCGTGAGGTTGAGTGCGGTGTTTGACAGGAGTAGTTTGTCTGTAAGACAAACGGTTTAAGAGGTTTCAGTTGTTTGCCTTAGGGCAAACGTGTTTAATAAGTTTAAAATGTCAAGTCGATTATCACCTAAAAATCAACCTATTCAACTTATTAAACTTTTGAGACATTTTAATCTAACACTTCGCCTAGGTTCGTGTCTCACGAATCGCATTTAACCTATTCAACTCATTAAACTTTTGAAACTTTTTTAACTTTCATCTACGGAATAAATGAACCTCACAGACAAAATATACCTCCCCGGTCATCGCGGTTTAGTAGGTAGCGCTATTCATCGGTTGCTGCTCAGCAAAGGATATTCCAATATCCTCACGAGGACATCGAAGGAGTTGGATTTGCGTAACCAGCAAGCGGTCAATGATTATTTTCAAAAGGAAAAACCAGCGTATGTTTTCATGGCGGCGGCTAAAGTAGGAGGGATTCATGCCAACCATACCTATCCCGCAGATTTCATTTATGACAACCTGGCTATTGAGTTAAACATCATTCATGCCTGTCATCAATACAAAGTAGAAAAGTTGTTGTTTTTGGGAAGCAGTTGCATTTATCCCAAACATGCACCACAGCCCATTCAAGAAAAGGATTTGCTGACCGGTAGCCTGGAACCCACCAATGAGCCTTATGCAATTGCAAAGATTGCGGGTATTTCAATGTGTCAGTCTTATAACAGACAATACGGATCGCGTTTTATCAGTGTGATGCCCACCAACCTATACGGCCCGGGCGATAACTATGATTTGCAAAATTCCCATGTGTTACCCGCTTTGATCCGTAAATTCCACGAAGCCAAGATTAATCATCAGCCCCAAGTAATGGTATGGGGCACTGGTTCTCCGCGCAGGGAATTTTTACATGCCGACGATCTAGCTGCCGCCTGTTATTTCCTGATGCAGACCTACGAATCACCCGAAATTGTCAATATCGGAACGGGGAATGACCATTCCATCATGGAAATGGCAGAAATCATTAAAAAAATCACGGGCTATACCGGTGACATCGTATTCGACACCTCCAAACCCGATGGAACCCCCAGGAAACTGCTTAATGTAGACAAATTGGCAAGTTTAGGGTGGAAATATTCGATTGAGCTGGAAAAGGGAATTGCAGAGACTTATAGGGAGTATTGTTTAGGTGTTTAGGCGTTGAGTTGTTTAATAAATTCTGGTACTCTAAACGCCTAAACGTCTCACCACCTAAACAACTAAACACCTCAACAAAGAAAAATGTGTCGCATCGCAGGCATCATCAATAAAAATCTTCCCATCGGCGAAATAGAGTCTATGGTAAAAGAGATGTGCCGGTTACAAAAACATGGTGGCCCGGATGACGAGGGTTTGTATACCGACGACGCTGCTGGGTTGGTATTGGGCAACAGAAGATTGTCTTTATTGGATTTGTCCCAAAACGGACACATGCCCATGCAATATGCAAATCGATACCATATTACCTACAATGGTGAACTGTACAATTTCAAATCTCTTAAAAACGAATTGATTCAATTGGGTCATCGTTTTCAAACAGATACCGATACAGAAGTGATCTTAGCGGCATATGATGAGTGGAATACACTGGCCTTTAGAAAATTCATGGGGATGTATGCGTTTGCCCTTTGGGACAGCCATACCAAGGAGGTGTTATTGGTCAGAGATCCTTTTGGCATCAAGCCCCTCTATTATGCTTCTCACAAGCATCAAATTTCCTTTGCTTCAGAAGTGAGGGCTTTTGCGCCCGTTCCCACCTTGCAAGCGGAAAACAAGCATTGGCCTGTTTACATGATGGCTTATGGACACATTCCAGAACCCATCACCACTTTGGAAGCAGTACGTTCTTTGAACAAAGGTTGTTTTTTCAAGTATCACACTGTTTCCGAACAATGCTCCATTCAATCTTTTTCTCATTACAGTTATTCAAGTCAAATCACCCAACGAAGCTTTGTGCAAGAATCTATTTCTGATTCGCTGCATCAATCTGTTAAAAGCCATTTACTGGCAGATGCGCCTGTTGGTGTATTCTTGAGCGGCGGTTTGGATTCAAGTATTTTATCTGTGTTGGCCGCAAAGCATCGCCAACAGATCAGCACCTTGTCAATTGATTTCAATGAGCCTTCTTTTTCGGAAAGGGCTTTTCAGGAGCGGGTTGTTCAAAAAATTGACAGCCAGCATCTTTCCTTATTGTTGACCAAGGCCTCCTTTCAGGAAAATTTACCTCATGTCTTCAAGGCGATGGACATGCCCAGTTGCGATGGTATCAATACCTGGTTCATTGCTCAATTTGCAGCCAATAAAGGATTTAAAGCCGTCTTATCCGGAATCGGTGCCGATGAATTGTTTGGAGGATATCCTTCTTTCAATCGGATGCATTTAGCCAGGATGGCACAACACCTACCCAATCTGTTACTGGACATTGCTAAATACAATGGCAATAAGCGAATCAATCGCCTGTCTTACCTGCAACTCAAGGGCATCAAGGGCTTGTATTTATTTCTGAGAGGTATGTTCACCCCGCACGAAATCGCCCGGCAACTCGGCGCTTATGAAAAAGACGTTTGGCAATCCCTGCAAATGAGCCCTGTCTTTATGGAAGTAGATGGGTTGAATAATGGCAACCAGGCAAGTTGGATGGAATATAATCTGTACATGCAGAATCAATTGCTGAGAGATGCGGATGTGATGAGCATGCAGCATGGAGTAGAGATCCGCGTTCCCTTTGTGTCCAATGAAATGGTATCGACGGCTTTTTCAATCGCTCCTCAGTTAAAATACAACGGCAAACAGAATAAACAATTGCTGGCAGATACATTTGCCCATGATCTTCCAGCAGAGATTCTCCAGCGGAAAAAAATGGGGTTTGGTTTCCCCTTTGCTGAATGGTTGAAGGGAAGTGACTGGATCCAATCCATTATTCAAGATGCTAATCAAGGCACAAAGGCATGTTATCAAAGATTCTTGAATGGGCAATTGCATTGGGCTCAAATGATGACTTTGTTGTTGGTGGAGTATAAACATCAATCTTTGACTGAACGTTGAAAACCAATACACTCTTTCTTACACTTAGAACATTTTCTGCCACCGGAGGCATAGAAAAAGTTTGCAAGATAGCAGGGAAGGCTTTGTACGAACAGTCTTTGTATACCAATATGCATACTAAAGTATATAGTATGTACGATACTGAATCGGATGCAGTGGGTAATACTTATTTCCCAACAGAGATAT
This sequence comes from Chitinophagaceae bacterium, assembly GCA_947451985.1. Taxonomy (GTDB): domain Bacteria; phylum Bacteroidota; class Bacteroidia; order Chitinophagales; family Chitinophagaceae; genus Ferruginibacter. Next base: position 5,167 of record CANGBQ010000110.1, read on the forward strand.
TCAAAGGGTTTGGAAAAAATAAGGTTGCCTTTATTTTTTCCGCCTGGTTAACAGGCAGAAAAAATAAATTGGTTCTGTTGAGTCATATTAATCTATTGCTAGTAGGTTGGCTCATCAAACGAATCTCGCCCCAAACAAAGTTGGTGCTATTGGCACATGGGATTGAAGTGTGGGGTAGATTACATTGGTTTAAAAAATGGATGCTCAAGTCGGTCGATGTCTTTATTCCTGTGAGTAACTATACGGCCGAACAATTGTATAAAGTCCATGGAATTTCGAAAACCAAATGCAAGGTTTTGAATAATTG
>CANGBQ010000111.1 GCA_947451985.1 Chitinophagaceae bacterium
ATTTTGACTTTGCTTAATAGTTTGTTGCTTTTCTCAATAACAACAACTGATAAGGAAGGATTGAGCCTGGCAGCATTGACGGCACAAAAAAAACCTGCTGCACCTCCACCGATTACAACAAGCTTTTTATTTTTCATAAACACTGATTAAAAAAAAATTAATAGCTCCAGCTAAGATTTGAATTGGCTTTTTCAGCCTGCTCAATTTCTGCGAATGAAGTAAGGATATCTGGATCTCCTTTGGTAATGCATACATCATGCTCAAAATGCGCAGAGGGTTTTCTGTCCTTTGTCAAAATGGTCCAGCCGTCGCTCAACTGCTCGATGTCTTTCACGCCCATATTGATCATGGGTTCAATCGCTAATACCATTCCTTCTTTGAGTTTGGGGCCCGAGCCTTGCTTGCCATAATTGGGCACTTGAGGATCTTCGTGCAAATCCCTTCCGAGGCCATGCCCCACCAATTCGCGCACAACACCATATCCATGGGTCTTTTCGGTATACATTTGAATGGCATGTGAAATATCTCCAATCCGGTTGCCTGCTCTGGCTTTCTCAATGCCCACATAAAGCGATGCTTTGGTTACCTTCAACAGTTGCTTCACCTCTTCAGATACTTCACCAATGGCATAAGTATAGGCGCTGTCGCCATGAAATCCATTTTTGTAAATACCAATATCCAAAGAAATGATATCGCCCTCTTTCAATGTATGCGCTCCGGGAAAACCATGCACCACAGCTTCATTCATCGAAATACAAGTGGCTGCAGGGAAACCGTGATAATTCTTAAAAGAAGGTTTTCCGCCGTTGTCGAGGATAAAGGCTTCTACCAGGTCATTGACTTGTTGTGTGGTCATTCCCGGCTTTAATGCTTTTGCAGCCGCCGCATGCGCTTTTCCGACGAGCAAACAAGTGGCTCGCATGATTTCAATTTCTGCTGCTGTTTTGTAGTGAATCATTTGGTATTCAAAATTAAAACAAACCCCAACGAAAATCGCCGGGGTTGTTACAGTATAATAGGTAATTAAATCTTTCGATGGTATTACAATCCGGAAGTCACTTGTCTTCCCTGAATCCTGCCGCCATTCATCAATCCGTCGTATTGACGCATCAACAATTGGGTTTCAATCTGCTGCAAAGTATCCAAGATTACGCCCACCATGATCAATAAGGAAGTACCTCCGAAGAAAGTAGAAAATCCTTGAGACATGGTAAATGTCAATTGGAACAATCCAGGAAGGATACCCACCAAAGCGAGCAACACCGCTCCTGGCAAGGTGATTCTATCCATAATGGTTCCGATATAATCGGCAGTAGGCTGACCAGGTTTTACTCCTGGAATAAACCCGTTGTTGCGCTTCAATTCATCAGCCATTTGCTTAGGATTGAAGATCAAAGCAGTGTATAAGAACGTAAATGCGATTACACATACAGAATATACAATCATGTATACCACGTTCGTATGGTCAGTAAAATATTTCGCCCAGCCCTGCCCAGTAAATCCGGTAAATATGGTTGGTAAGAACAAAATAGCTTGTGCGAAGATAATAGGCATAACACCTGCTGCATTCACTTTCAAAGGCAAAAAGTTACGAGCGCCACCCATTTGACGATTGCCTACAATTTGCTTGGCATAATTCACAGGCACTTTCCGTGTTCCTTGTACCAACATAATCAATCCCATGATAATTAAAATCATGAATAGGATTTCCACCAGCATAATCAGCAAACCTCCTGCCCCTCTTTGAGCAATTCTGCTAGACCATTCCTGACCAAATGAAGCAGGGAAACGAGCCAAGATACCGATCATGATGATGATCGAAGTACCATTACCCAGTCCTTTATCTGTTATTTTTTCACCCAACCACATCACAAACAAGGTGCCCACAGTCAAAATAATAACGGTAGAAATCCAGAAGAAATCAGCATAAGCTGGAATCAATGCATCAGCATTTTGACTTTTCAAATAGCCAATGTAGGCTGCCGCCTGAAAAGAAGTAACCAACACGGTCAGGTAGCGAGTCCATTGATTGATTTTTTTTCTGCCGCTGTCTCCTTCTTTCTGAATTTTAGCCATCTGCGGAACCAGAATGGTCACCAATTGCATAAAGATAGAAGCAGAAATATAGGGCATGATACCCAAGGCAAAAATGGAAGCTTTCGAGAAAGCACCTCCCACAAAAGCATCCAACAATCCTAGCATCCCTTTGCTGGCGCTGTTAGACAAATTGCTTAATTTATTGGGGTCAATACCGGGCAGTACAATATATGAACCGACGCGATAGATGAACAACAACAATAAAGTAAAAATGATTTTATTGCGCAATTCTTCTATGCTCCAGATATTCTTTAGTGTGGTAAGAAATTTCTTCACAGAATTAAATGAATTTATTTTTCGCTAAAATGTAAAAACGCATCATGATTGGTGCGTTCTACAAATATCGTGTAATTATTTAAGTATTTCAACTGAGCCACCGGCAGCTTCAATCGCTGCTTTAGCTTTAGCACTCACCGCATTTACTTTAAAAGTGAACTTGCCTTTCAATTCGCCGTTGCCTAATACTTTCACGCTGTCGGTTTGACCGATCAAGCCATTGATGTATAAGTTTTGCAGGCTGAATTCAGTAATACCATACTTCTCTGCGTAATGGTCTACTTGGCCGATATTGATCACTTTGTATTCTACACGGTTGATGTTGGTGAATCCACGCTTTGGAATACGACGCTGAATAGGCATCTGACCACCTTCGTGTGCTTTCTTGCTCTTGTAACCGGCACGGCTTTGTCCACCTTTGTTACCTTTGGTAGAAGTACCACCTTTACCACTCGCTTCACCACGTCCTAGACGTTTTTCTTTGTGCGTTGCGCCTTTTGCAGGCTTTAAAGAATGTAATTTCATGGTTGTTTGATTTTATACTTACGGGAAATCGCCCCTCGCGTTGTTGATTAATTATAGCTCCTCTACCTTTACCAGGTGGTGCACTTTGGTCACCATTCCCAAAATTTGAGGAGTGGCTTCCACTTCTACCGAAGCGTTCAGCTTTTTCAAACCAAGCGCGATCATCGTTCTTTTCTGGCGTTCAGATCTGTCGATGACACTTTTAACTTGAGTTACTTTTATCTTTTTCATGCCTTAATGTGTTAGACGTTGATTATCCGTTGAATACTTTCTTTAATGAAATGTTGCGTGTTTTAGATACACTCACTGGTTCGCGCAAACTAGCCAATGCTTTAACAGTTGCTTTCACCACGTTGTGCGGATTTGCAGATCCAAGATTTTTAGCCAATACGTCGGTAATACCAGCTGATTCCAGTACAGCACGCATACTGCCACCAGCGATTACACCCGTACCATGAGCAGCAGGCTTAATCAATACTTTAGCAGCGCCTTCTTTACTTAACTGATCGTGAGGAATGGTACCATGCATTACAGGAACTTTGATCAAATTCTTTTTAGCATCTTCAATTCCTTTGGTAATAGCTTCTTGCACTTCTTTGGCCTTTCCCAAACCATGTCCTACTACACCGGCTTCGTTTCCAACAACCACCAATGCAGAAAAACTAAAAGCACGTCCGCCTTTGGTTGTTTTTACTACACGATTAATGGCAACTACTTTCTCTTTTAATTCGAGGTCGCCGGCTTTCATTTTATTTACAATTACGTTTGACATGTATTCTATTTGATAGTTGAAATGATTTTTGATTATTTGAACAGATTAGAAATCCAATCCGCCCTCTCTTGCACCTTCAGCAACCGCTTTGATACGGCCATGGTAAATATAACCGCTTCTGTCGAACACCACTTTCTTTACACCCAATTCCAAAGCTTTTTTAGCGATGGCTTCACCCACCATTTTGCTTTTTTGAATCTTAGGAGCTTTCTGTGCAGTGATGTCTTTTTGCTTTGATGAAGCGGCAGCAAGGGTTACACCATTGTTGTCATCAATCAATTGAGCATAGATATCTGTGTTGCTTCTGAATACAGACAGACGAGGAGCAGCTGCCGTTCCGCTGATTTTTTTACGAATGCGGTATCTGATCTTTTGTCTTGCGCTTGTTTTGTTGTTCATTGTTTTTTATTTTTTATTTCCGATTCTGCCGGAAACGATTTGAAACATTTTGATAATTGATGGCCTATTTACCAGCAGACTTACCTGCTTTTCTTCTCAATACTTCACCTACAAATTTCACCCCTTTACCTTTGTATGGTTCTGGTTTACGTAAGCTGCGGATTTTGGCACAAACCTGGCCCAACAGTTGCTTGTCGATGCTTTCCAAAGTAATGATAGGGTTCTTACCTTTTTCTTGTGCAGTAGCTACTTTCAATTCTTTTGGAATTTCAAACAAAATATTGTGAGAATATCCCAAAGACAAATCCAAAATATTTCCTTGGTTGGCGGCTTTATAACCTACCCCCACCAATTCCAATTCTTTTTTGAAACCCTCGGTCACACCCTTCACCATGTTGCTGATTAAAGAACGGTACAACCCGTGCATCGCACGGTGACGAATTTGATCAGTAGGACGGTTAAAAATAACCGTATTGTCTTTTACCTCTACTTTGATGTCTCTGTCAATCGCTTGTTTCAGTTCGCCTTTAGGGCCTTTCACTGAAATAACATTGTCGGCGCCTACCGTAACGGTTACACCAGACAGCACATCTACGGGTTTTTTTCCTATACGACTCATGGTAATAATTTTATTTTTTAAATAATGGCAGAAATGCTTTTTTCACGGTCAGCCATGTATAGAAGGCTTAAGGTGATATGGGATCGAATTGGAAAGCATTTCTATATTTCCAGTCCGAGTAATGATTTAGAATATGCTACACAATACTTCACCACCTACATTCTGAGCTTTTGCCTCTTTGTCTGTCATCACACCCTTAGAAGTAGAAACGATTGAAATACCCAATCCGTTTTTAGTACGCTTGAATTCATCTGGTTTGGCATAAGAACGCAAACCTGGACGGCTGATTCTTTCCAAGCTTTGAATAGCAGGCAACTTGGTGTTGGGATCGTATTTCAACGCGATCTTGATGATACCTTGTTTCTTGTCTTCTTCAAATTTGTATTTCAGAATATATCCTTTGTCATACAAGATTTCTGTAATGCGCTTCTTAAGATTGCTAGCCGGTATTTCTACAATACGGTGATTAGCCATCTGTGCATTACGAATTCTAGTTAAATAATCTGCAATTGGATCAGTTACCATTGTTATGTCTGTTAAATGAATTAATTAATTTTTTACAATGCGATATCCGCTTATTGAGTAAGCCAGTATCTTTTTATTTTACCAGCTGGCTTTTGTCACACCAGGAATTTTACCTGCCAATGCCATGTCACGGAACATCAAACGGCTTACACCGAAGTGACGCATGTACCCTCTTGGGCGTCCGGTCAGTTGGCACCTGTTTTTCAAACGAACAGGTGATGCATTCTTTGGCAAAAGGTCTAAAGCAGCATAGTTTCC
>CANGBQ010000112.1 GCA_947451985.1 Chitinophagaceae bacterium
TAGAATTGCCCTGGTAAGAACCAAAAGGCATATCAACTACTACCAGGCATCGCTCAATACCTCGAACGACACTTTGCGCATGATAAATCATTTGGTCTAAGGTGATGGGAAGGGTGGTTTCATGACCGGCCATAACATTACTGGCGCTGTCACCTACCAAAATAACTTCAATGCCTGCTTTGTCAAATAATTTGGCGAAAGAAAAATCATACGCGGTAATCATCGAAATTTTCTCGCCCATTGCTTTCATTTTATGAAGCGTATGGGTAGTGATTTTCTTCACTTCTTTGTTTACTGACATACTCCTGTTGTTTGGTGCGTTAGAATGCGACGTAGGGAGATGGTTCTGCGTTAGAATAAGACAAATCCGGGTTGCTCGCTTGAAGGCGTAAAATTAAGCAGTTATCGGCAAAAAAGAAACAATCAAATAACCGCCGTTTGGGTCATGTATCAGTTTAGGAAACTTGATGGTCAGCCTTTCTGTTCAGATAGGGGATGGCCAATAAACAAAAGAGTCCTATCAGGATAATCAATCCAGTCGAGACGCCCCAAATGACCCAGCCAAAAGCCTTACCCAAGGGAGCGGCAATGCCATAAATCAGCAATGTCTCCATGACAAAAATAGGGAAGGTCCCAATACCACCGGGGGTAGCAATCATTGACAGGGTAGCTAAAGACAATACAGAACAAGCTGCTTCAATTGGCAAATGGGAGGTTCCGTTCATGGCTAAAAAGGCCAGGTAGATTTCCATCAGGTACATCGTCCAAATAAAAACAGTGTGAAAGAAGAAAGCCCGTTGTTTTTTTAATTTCTTGACAGATCGAAAACCTTCTCCAATCCCTTTTAGGAATTGATTGATTGAAACGATGGCTTTATTCTGAGGGAACTTTTTAAACAATAGCCTCACTGCCCACACAACAAATACAATGAACAAGAACAACAACAGTCCTTTGGCCCAAATAGGTATTCCGGGGGCATTGGCTATATTTTGAAGCTGCTGCTCTACAAATGCACTCACTTTATTGATTTGAATCAATACCGTTATGCCAATAAAAACCAGGTAACAAAAGAAATCGAAACTTCTTTCCACAATGATGGTGCCCACTAATTTGTCAGAGGACAACTTTTCGTATTTAGCTAGGAAAGTGCATTTCAGGATTTCGCCCAGTCTGGGAATGGCTGCATTGGCCAGGTATCCAATCATGGTTACCGAAAAAACATTTTTGAGAGAGGGGTGATAGCCCAGAGGTTCCATCAGTAGCTTCCATCGCATAGAACGACTAACGTGACTCAGGATACTTAATAGGGCAACAGGAATGATATACCAGTAATTGGCATGTTGCAAAGCCGCATAGAATTCAGTTTGGTCGGCAGGAGTCATAGACTTGAGTTGCCACCAAACCAAAAAAAGACCGCCTCCTAAAAAGAATGCATACTGAAATATGGAGAGTATTCTCTTTTGCATTTATAGCCCAAGTTACAAATCGTTTCTCAATTAATGATAACCCTTAGCCTCATCACGCAACAATCATATTGTCAATGAGTCGAATGTCATGGATGCTGGCAGCAATCAGGCCAACCACAGGGGTATGGCCATCCCAATGATCTAAGGGCTCAAGCTGTTGATTGGTGAGCGCCACATAATCTACCACCAATCCATTGGCAAGAAGCAGGGAAGTGGCTTCCTGAATTAAAGAAGTAAGATTTCCCGCTTGAATGTTTTTTTGTATCAATCGAAGTGCTTCTACCAAGCAAACTGCTTTTTCTCTTTCTGCTGGACTGAGTCGGATATTCCTGCTGCTCATGGCCAATCCATCTTTTTCTCGGATGGTTTCACAGGTATGAACAATGACAGGATGCGAACGAAGATGAATGAGTTGCCGAATGACCATGCATTGTTGATAATCTTTTCTGCCCAAATACAAATTAGTACAAGATATAATGCAAAGCAATCGGTCTACCACCTGGCACACGCCTTGAAAATGTCCGGGTCGGTGTTTTCCTTCTAGGATGGTTTCAAGAGTACCTAGGGAATAGGTCTCTTTTTTGAAATCGGAAGGATAGATTTCTGTTACAGATGGCAGAAACAAAATATCACAACCCGCTTCTTCCAGGGCCATGATGTCTTTTTCAATGGTAATGGGATATTTTTCAAAATCTGAAGGATTGTTGAACTGGGTCGGATTGACAAAAATGCTGCAGATCGTCTGGTCGTTTTCCTTTTTGCTTTGTCGAATGAGGGACAGGTGCCCTTCATGCAGGGCGCCCATGGTAGGAACAAAACCTATTTTCTGCTCCATTTTTCGTTGAGAATCAACGATGGCGGACATTTTATTCGAAAGTCTGCAAATCAACATAAGGGTTCCATTTAGGTGGCGATAGCCTATTCTACTGCTAAAATCAATAAATATCAGTACCTTTGCGCACCGTTAAGAATATTCCGCATCTAACCAAGCACAAATGTCTACAAAGAAAAGAATATTATTCATAGCAAACGAAATGTCTCCCTATTTGGAGCTGACAGAATTTGCAGAGATTGTTAACAAACTAGCGGTGCTGTCCAACGACAACAACCTGGAAGTTAGATGCATTATGCCTCGTTTTGGGGTGATCAATGAAAGAAGACACCGTTTGCACGAAGTGGTTCGATTGTCCGGCATCAATGTGACCATCGACAATGACGATTACCCCTTGGTCATCAAAGTAGCTTCTTTACCCAATGCCAGATTGCAAGTATACTTTTTGGACAACGAAGATTTCTTCAAAAGAAAATCTGTGTTCACCGATGACCAGGACAAATGGTTTGATGACAATGGCTTGAGAACTGTTTTATTTTGCAAAGGGGCTTTGGAAACGGTTAAAAAATTCGGCTGGCCTCCTGATATTATTCATTGCAGCGGCTGGATGACCGGATTGATTCCAATGTTTGTCAAAACGGCTTATAAAAAGGAGCCTATTTTCAGCAATAGCAAAGTAGTGTTCACCATTGGACACAATACCTTTAAAGAAAAAATGGGTTCCGACTTTTTGAAATTGGCAGCCATTCACGATAACATTACCAAAAAAGAATTGGAATGTTTCAAAGACAATAACAACCTAGCCATGTTCAGGGGCGGCGCTTCTTACGCAGATGCCATTACATTTGGCGATGAGCAAGTAGACAAGAAATTAGTCGAGGAATTCTCAAAAGTGAAAGGTAAAAAAGTTCTTAAATACAATGCAGAAAGTGATTTAACAGACTATTTGCAATTATATGGCGACCTTTCCAAGTAAATAACCAACCAGCTTAAAATTTATTCTGTGCACAGAAAAGCTTCTTTTTTTACTATTTTTTTTCGCGCTTCTTTCCTTTTTTTATTCTTGTACGGTTGTACAAAACTTGACACTACTAGTATCGGGGGAGATTTGATTCCAGATGTAGACAACATCAACACATTTGCTGACACTTTGGATGTATATACAACCCAAGGTGTTTTTGATGGCATCTATAAAGACACTACCAAGCTGAGCTATGCTGAAAATTATGCCATCGGAAAAATAAACGATCCTTTGATGGGAACGACCGATGCGTCTTTGTACCTGCAATTGAAGCCTTCTTTTTATCCTTTCTTTATAGGAAAAGTCGCTAAAGACACTATTGTGCAAGCTGATTCTGTTGTATTGTGTTTGAGTTACAAGGCCTTTTGGGGCGACACCTTACAGCCTTTGCAATTACAGGTGTATGAAGTAGATCCCAATACTGGAGGATTATGGGATTCTGCCTATACCAAAAGAGACATCAATTTTTCGCCTAATCTCCGCAATGCCATTAGCGCTGTTCAACCTATTGACTTGCGCAACATGACTAAATATGTGAAAGTAGGCAAAACCGATTCAGTTAACAACCAGATCAGAATCAAACTATCAGATACTTATCGAAATTATTTCTTTGGGGGGGACACCATTCCCACCAGCAACAATGCTTTCAGAAACGATTCTTTGTTCCGTCGGTATATCAATGGTTTTGCAGTGGTGGCTTCGGGAGGAAATTCGCTTGCCTATGTGGATTTGTTGGGAGCGAACACTCGTTTGGAATTCCATTACAAGCGAAAAAACGGGGGAGCGGTAGATACCACGTACAGTAATTTTTATTTCAATGTGGGTTTGAATGGGGAAGTGGTGCGTTGGGACGCGGTGGCCAACAAAGTGTCCCGTAATCGCAATGCATTGCCCAATGGCAACCAGGAATTGTATATGCAAACCAATCCTGGGACTTTTGCCAATTTGTACATACAAGGCTTGAGTTCATTGACCAACAGAATCATACATCGTGCTGAATTGCAGGTGGTACAAATACCAGATCCTGCCACTGATAAAGTGTATTCGCCGCCGTTGTATATGTATCTGGATTTGGTAGATTCCGGTACGAACAAATGGAAGCCAGTCTATTTTGATTTGAATCCCAGCACTTTTTATGACCCCGACAATAAAACCCCAGGGTATCCTTATTTTCCCTATAACGGAAATGTAGATGTCAACTATTTTGGCGGGTATTATAAAGAGAAGACCGATATAGCTGGTACCAGAGGGTATTATAATTTCAATATCACGCGGTATGTTCAGCAAATGGCAACCAAACATACCACCAACTACCAGATGCGGATGTTCCCTGCCAACAATTTCAGTTATCCGCAGTATGGGCCCGTTTCGATTCCCTACAAAAATCCGATTGCTTATGGTCGGGTGAAAATAGGGGGCGGAAACCATCCCAACCCACTCTATAAAATGAGGTTGCGCATCATTTATTCAAAGATCCCTTAATGGGTGTAAACAATATTGTCACAAAGCCCTTTTGATTGTCAGAAGGGCTTTGTTGTTTCATGAGTCAACCCTTATCTTTGCAATCATAAAATTTACCTATGCCTTATTTATTTACATCTGAATCAGTTAGTGAAGGTCACCCAGATAAAGTGGCCGATCAAATCAGTGATGCACTCATCGATAACTTTTTAGCTTTCGATCCTTCTAGTAAAGTTGCTTGTGAAACATTGGTTACAACCGGTCAGGTAGTATTGGCTGGTGAAGTAAAAAGCAAATCATATTTAGATGTGCAAGAAATTGCACGTGGTGTGATCCGTAAAATTGGATATACCAAGAGTGAATACATGTTTGAAGCCAATTCTTGTGGCATTCTTTCTGCCATTCATGAACAATCGGGCGATATCAATCAAGGAGTAGATCGTAAAAAGAAAGAAGAACAAGGTGCTGGCGACCAAGGTATGATGTTCGGGTATGCTACCAATGAAACAGCTGATTACATGCCGCTGGCATTGAACCTTGCCCATAAATTGTTGGAAGAGTTGGCCGTGTTGAGAAGAGAAAACAAACAAATCAAATATCTAAGACCCGACGCAAAGA
>CANGBQ010000113.1 GCA_947451985.1 Chitinophagaceae bacterium
CAGCAACACCTTCTTTTGGAACAAGTAGGTGATGACCCATGAAGCTGTTTTGTTTGCTTAGATTGATGGGATCTCCATCCAAGCAAAACGAAGCGTCTGGTAATTTTCGCCTCAAAGACGCATTGGAAAACAAATTACCAATACCCCCTTCAATATCAATCCAGCTGTCTATTTTGGTGGCACCGGTTTGATAGCTGATGGCATAAAATTTTTCTTTGTGTTGTAGCAAATGCATTGCCAAGGCTCGAAGCATTCTGCCCCTCTCTTGAAAAGTCATTTTGCGCAGTGCCTGGTTTCCTTTTTCTCTTGCAAAATTAAGAATGGCCACAAAGTCAAGACCTTGGGTGGAGGCAGTTGCTACCAATTGCCCATTGACAGCATGATAGAGCGGGGTACCTTGTCCCTCGCCTTCTATCCATTGGCCCAATACATAATTACCTAGTTTACCCATAGCAACAACTTTGTTGCAAAGGTATACTTTGGCACATAATCTTAATACAATTTTGAGGGAATGATGAAAGGCTTACAGCTTGTCGTTGATTTCTTTGCAAAGGCCTTGAAAGATTTCATCAATACTTCCTTCGCCTTGAACCATTTTTACTTTGTCGAATTGTCGGTAGTAGTCGGCAACGGCGGTCGTTTTATTGTGGTATTCTGTAATTCTGGCACTGATAATTTGTTCGTTGGTATCGTCACTGCGTCCACTGGTTTCACCCCTTTTCATCAATCGTTGAACCAACTCGGGCTCACTGACTTCCAAGGCGAGCATCAATGAAATGGAAGTATTTTTTGCTTCCAGCAATTGATCCAAAGCCGCTGCTTGGGCGGCTGTTCTGGGGAATCCGTCGAATAAGAATCCCTTGACACCTGCATGCTGGTCGATGGCGCTGCTGATCATGCCAATGACAACTGCATCAGGCACCAACTGGCCCTGGTCCATATATTGTTGCGCTTCTTTGCCCAGTGGGGTTTGTTGCGCAATTTCAGATCTGAGCAAATCGCCGGTACTCAAATGCTTCAATCCATACTGTTGTATCAATTTTTCGCTTTGTGTTCCTTTGCCACTTCCGGGGGGGCCAAATAGAATGAGATTAAACATGCTTTTTTTGGTGAAAGGGTGATTCAAAAAAGGGATGAAAATCGAGACAATCGGGCAATTTTTGGTCATTTTCGGTCAAAAATGGATCAAAATTGGTCAAAAATAGACGATTTCGCCCTGTAAATATACTTCTATCTGATTACAATTGAATCATTTCCTGCTTATTTTATTAAAAACTTTATAAAAAACCATTATATGTCTATTTTTTTATATTTTTTCAAAAAAACACCCTCATTCATTGTTTTTTTTACACGAAAATGAAATCCACTTAGTTGAATTGACATCTGCGGCCTACAATTTTTGAATTCAGCTACCTAACCTATACTTTTGCAGTCTCTAACGCTCAATCACTTATTATTATGCCTGCTCCCCGCTTTAGTCAACTTGCCGAAACACTCATTAGCTCTGAAATAGTAAGACTGGGCGCCCAGGTCAAAGAAAAAATTAAGGCGGGACAACATATATATAATTATACCATTGGAGATTTTGATTCCTCACAGTTTCCCATACCCGCAGATTTGTTAACAGCAATCGTAGGTGCTTATCAACAAGGGTACACCACTTACCCGACAGCTGATGGAGAGCTGGATCTTCGGTTGGCAATCGCTTCGTTTATTGAAAAAAGAGAGGGCCTGAAATACTCTCCTGAAGAGATATTGGTTTCATGTGGGGGCAGACCTTTGATTTATGCTATTTATCGTTCCATTGTAGACAAAGGAGACAAAGTCATTTATCCAGTGCCTAGCTGGAACAACAATCACTATACTCATTTTACTGAAGGTCAACACGTGTTGGTGGAGGCTACTCGAGAAAATAATTTTATGCCTACCGCTGAACAGATCGCTCCGCACATCAAAGGGGCTCGATTGCTGGCATTGTGTTCTCCCCTCAATCCTACAGGTACGGTTTTTGGAAAAGAAGAATTGGAAGCCATTTGCGACTTAGTGATTGCTGAAAATGAAAGCAGGGGTGCCGATGAGAAAAAATTATTTGTGCTGTATGACCAAATTTATTGGACCCTTACTTTTGGCGACACACAACATTACAATCCGGTTTCTTTGAGACCTGCGATGAAAGCATATACTGTATTTGTAGATGGCATCAGCAAGGCCTTTGCTGCCACTGGTGTCCGGGTGGGTTGGTCAATGGGCCCAGCGGATCTTTTGTCTAAAATGAAAGCCATCAATAGCCATGTGGGTTCTTGGGCTCCCATGGCCGAGCAACATGCCGTGGCAACATTTCTTCAACATGAACAATCGGTTTCTGATTACCTCAAACATTTTAAAGAGGAAGTGTCTTTTCGATTGACAGCTTTGTATAATGGATTCATACAATTAAAAAAGCAGGGATATCAATTAGATGCCATTGTGCCGCAAGCAGCCATCTATTTGACTGTACAAATTAACCTGGTGGGTAAAAAAACTGCTTCCGATAATCTTCTTGCTTCGCAGGATGCCGTAACGGATTACTTGCTCAACGAAGCCTCTTTGGCTTTGGTGCCATTTGGTTTTTTTGGAGCGCCCAGAGAAAGCAACTGGTACAGATTGAGTGTAGGATGTTGTAAAAAAGAAGAGATAGACGAAGTGTTTGTAAAACTAAAGGCTGCTCTAGAAAAACTAAGCTAGTTTTTGCTGTACAAAAAAACGAACGATGGTTTTTTTCTTAGTCGAATATATTTTTTGATTTGCACCTGATTGTTGGTGACTACGTATTTGTTTAAATCGATCAATTCGTGTGTGCCAACAAAATTATCCAGTCTTTCAGCGGTTAATAAAATAGCATGCAGGTCTTCTACTGCTTGTTCGATAGACTCTTCATTAAACAAGTTGTTTCTGAACATCACCAATAATTCTCTTTTGTTCTTGTGCATGCAAAAATTATTTGTACCCTACAAATCCGTGTTGATTGGGGCAACCACAAAATCCTTTCTTAGAAGAAGAACATCCAGTGGCCAAGGCTCCCAATATCAGCAGCAAGATAGCAATTGGCAGAATCGTTTTTTTCATTTGTTGTAATTGATTATACAAATTAACTAATTTCACTCAACAAATATTGTTTTCAATTGCCTGCTGCGCCCAATATTAACAAATCCATTGCTCACCAAACCGTTTTAGTGGCCCCGCTCGATTGGGGGCTTGGCCATACCACCCGCTGCATTCCCATCATTCGCGCCCTGCTAGAACAACACAATAAAGTATTGCTTGCCGCAGAAGGCAACAGTGCCATGTTGCTGCAACAAGAATTTCCAGATTTGACCATTCTGCCGCTGAAAGGGTATCGCATTCAATATGCTGCCACCCGAAGGGGTTTTTTCTGGAAAATGCTATATCAGATTCCTTCAATGATGCGCACTATCCGGCAAGAAAAAAAATGGTTGCAACAAACAATGCAGTCGCAAGATATTGATTGGGTCATCAGTGACAATCGATTTGGATTGACGCATCCTTCCCTAAAGTCGGTGTTCATTACCCATCAATTGGCCATTCAAACCGGCTGGAAGATATTGGATCGAATCGTGCAACACTTCAATTATTATTTTATCAATCAATTCACGGAATGCTGGGTACCGGATCATGCTGGAGAAGATAATTTAGCAGGAAACTTATCGCATCCAGTTTCTATGCCAGCCATTCCGGTAAAGTATTTAGGACCCGTTTCCAGGTTGGAACCAGCAGCCGTGGACGCTTGTCAGGGATTGATTTGTATGGTGTCGGGCCCCGAACCACAGCGGACAATCTTTGAACAATTGTTGGTGCAAAAACTGCATCATTTTTCTGAACCCGCTATCCTGGTCAGGGGCTTGCCGGTAAACGCAGCGCCCATTGAATCACTCCCGCCAACAGTGGTGCAATACAATCATGTTTCGGCCAAGGAACTCAATCAATTGCTTCTTCGTTCAAAATGGGTGATTGCCCGGGCAGGCTATTCTACGATTATGGATTTATGCGCCTTGCAAAAAAAGGCTATTGTCATCCCTACACCTGGCCAAACAGAGCAAGAGTATTTAGCCGCCTATCTTCATGATGCACAAAGATTTTACAGTGTTTCGCAAAATGAATTCCAAATGACGACAGACTTGAAGGCGCTGCTAGCTTTTGAAAAGGGATACTAAAATTCTTTTGGTGTTTGAAAACAATCGAGCCATTTCGATGCCTATGTATAACAAATAGGTGAGGGGATGGAACCGAGAATAATGTTTTTGAACAAAAATGCGCATGGAATCAAAAAAGTGTTGAGTGTAATGGGAACTGCTTTTTTGGGTACTGCCACCCTTCAGATGTGTAATGGTAATGCTTCCTACATAGTAATTTGTAAACCCCGCAGCCTCTATTCGACAACTGATATCAATGTCTTCTCCGTACATAAAAAAATCTTCATCAAAGCCTTTTACTACTGCTAGGCATTCTTTCGATACCATCATAAAAGCACCAGAGAGCACCGCCACGGGTCCAGTTCCTTTTTCATCTATTGAGGGCGCATAATACCCCGCAAAGACAGCAGCACTCGGAAAAAGAAAAGGCCCGCCCATCATTTTGCACCCTGTATTCCATGCATTGGGCACTCCGCGTTTGCTCTCCGGTAAAAATTTTCCGACACCATCTACCATTCGAACGCCTAATGCGCCCGCGTCAGGATGCTGCTGAAAAAAATTGAGCGATTTTTCGAAACAATCCGCAGGCACCAATGTGTCCGGATTCAGAAACAATATATGGCTACCGGTGACAAGCGGCAACACCCGGTTGTTGGCTTTCGAAAAGCCCAGATTGGTATTGCTCCAGATGAACTGCACCTGGTGGAATTTATCTTGCAAATATTCTTTGCTTCCATCGGTAGAAGCATTGTCAATGACAAAAACCTCTGCATCTATGTTTGCGCAAGCTGTACAGACAGTCTTCAAACATTTCTCCAGCAAATGCTTGACATTGTAGTTGACTATTACGATTGATAATTTCAAAATCTGGAATAAATGTTGACTAAGAATAATTCCTGTAAAAGTATTAAATCGTGTCTAATTCAAGTTTGTTTTATTGAAACGCTTGTTTCATTCTTCTGATAATCTTTAAACCTTTAGTATCTTTGCCACATGTACAAAACCACGCTTTTAAACGCCGCTCAAGCCGGTGCTGCTCAGTTACAACATTATTTTAATGGAAGTTTTAAGATAACCACCAAAGAAGGGATCAATAACTTGGTGACAGAGGCAGACCATGCGGCAGAAAAAGCCATTATTGAAGTAATTCAACACGATTGTCCGGATCATTTTATTTTAAGTGAAGAAACGGGGGA
>CANGBQ010000114.1 GCA_947451985.1 Chitinophagaceae bacterium
ATGCCCATATTGTCAGGCACAAACATGGTGTACAAATTGGCGTTGGAGTTGATCAAGCCCAACTGACCTCCTCTTACTATCAAACGATAATAAAGACTATCAGACGCGGTGCTTTCCAGCACTTTATCCAAGGTTTCTCCTGTTGGGGGTGTTACCACCGTATCAGGAAATTGCTCCAACTCCTTGTTACAAGAAGTTACCAATAGCATCAATGCAAACAAAGGCATTAATGCATGGAAGCGTTTTGATTGAGTGAAATATTTCATATCTATTTTTTTAAGTTTTTTATGATCGGTTTCTATCCTGGATATTAATAAATATTGTATCCAAAGCTCACATAATACAATCCGCCAATCTGAGAGTTTCCGATGGCATTGTAATAATAAGAGTTCAACAAGTTGTTAGCACCCAGTTTGATAATAGACTTCGTTTTAGGAAGCTTATAACTTACTTGTGCGTCCACTGTGTGTACGTCAGGTAAATTTCCTGTTGCAAAATCTCCTTCATACAACAAGGCCTGTTGCCATCTGTAAGATAAGTTGAAACCAAGACGTTTAGAAGGACCAAAACCACTATTTGATACATACATATTAGCCTTGTATTTGGGCGCATTGAAATAAGCCACAAAATTTTCGGGAACATCCATCAATTGATCAGAAGACAGATTCATACCTATGCTGAAGTTCTTTGGCATTCTGTAATCAAAACTAGCCCCGAATCCTTGGGTTTTAACTCTAGCAGAAGAGTTAACGGGTACAGAATACCTGAAACCATTCGCAGTATCTGCGGCGTCAATTCCAGGACCTCCGATATGTTGAACAACCACTTGTCTTCCCAGGAAGTCTTGGTATTGTCCGTAGTAGCCGTATACATCTACCAACAATTTACCACCCATCAACAAACCTTTGTAACCCAATTCAAATGAGGAAATGGCTTCGGGTTTTAATTCGGTAGGAGTAAATTGTACCTGTTGTCCTGCACGGAGACTTTCAAAATCGTATACAGGATTGTTGATCATGTCATAATGATTGGCAAAATATTCATTACCACCCAACAAGCGAACGTTGCTTCCCACTGCCAAATCAATCCATTGTTGTTGATTGGAAGGAAAACGATAGGCTGTTTGATAGGAGAAACGAATGTGATTGAATTCTGCCAACTTATAAGTAGCAGTCGCTCTAGGTGTAAAACGGCCTTTGAAATTTTGATTCTTATCGTATCTGCCAGAAACAGTCAACTTGATTTTATCGCCCAATCTTCTGGTTGCTTGAGCAAAAGCGCCATATTCACTGGTATAAATAGCACTGTCTTTTTTATCGGCAAATAAGTTGCCGTCAGAACTCAACTTGTATAATTTGTAACTCGCTCCTACGATCACGTCTGCAACTTTAGAAGTGTATTTAGACAAGTTGTAGTTTCCATCAGCTGCATATAAACTAGAGTGATCTACCAGTTTAGCACCGCCTTCGGCCAGTGTCAAACTTCTGATAGAATCGTAGGCTGCTTTGAATGCTGAACTGTTGGCAGCAGGCCTGTTGTAATCAGCTGCTAACCTTGCTGCAGTATGCGCATCTGCATCATTGAAACCATTCAATCGAGCCCCCAAATATGCTTGAGAATATTGAGCATACCATCCTGTTGCGCCACCACTTGGCAACCAGCTTTCGTTAAACAAACGAGTAGCAACAGTAGTATTGTAAGAATCACCAGAGTTTTCTTGAGTCGTAAACGCTCTCAACGTCCAGTCCTTGTTGTTTAACTCCAATTTGTATTGTCCCATTTTGAAGTTTTCCAAAGAGTATCTTTCACTTCCAGTGTAGGTAGTGTTACCAGTACCCCAATAACCCGCAAGAGTGGCTTCAGTGTTGGGAGTGATTTTGTAATGAACAGAACCGCCCAACTTGAAGTTGATGGTAGTATGGTTTACGATATCCTTTTCAGCATATCCGGTACGGGATACATTGATAGAACGACCTCCATTTAAGGTGTCAATAAAGTTTTGCAAGAAAGGAGCTTGCAAAGCAATTTGGTTCAACACATTGGATCTGATTTCTACCGTTGTTTCATCTCCATACACATTGATACCATCGTAGTTTGGATCAGAAGTTCTTGAACCAGCAATCACATGACCACCTGTGGCCGCTCTTGCATAGTTTCTGTAATCACTTCCCAACCAATCTTCTGCACGGATGTATTCAGCATTCAATTTGAAGGCAAATTTTTCATTCACTTTCTTTGCCCAGCGCATGGTCATATTATGATAAGGAGCAGCGCCCTGGTCGTCATCACCAATATGCATTACACCTTCTTTTGCGATAACAGAAAATCCTTGGTATTTGAACGGATTTTTGCTGGTCAACAACAAAGTACCATTCATACCGCCCGAACCATACAAAGCAGAAGAGGCGCCTGACAACAATTCCATATTGTCTACATCCAGTTCACTCAATCCGATAATAGAAGCTACAGAGAAGTTCAAACCAGGTGCCTGGTTGTCCATTCCGTCTACCAATTGATTGAAACGTGTATTACCGCTCGAGTTGAATCCGCGAGTAGTAGGGGTGGCAAAAGTCAAAGAGGAAGTAGTTACGTCTACCCCTTTCAATGATTTCACAATGTCATAATAGTTGGCACCAGCCGCATTTCTGATGGCTGCCGCATTCACCCTTTCAATGGATACAGGCGATTCCAGGATTTTCTCTGGAACACGGGTGGCTGATACCACCACTTCCTGACCAAGGGTACTGGCAGGTTTCAATGAAACACTCAATTTCGTACTGGCGTTGTCAACCGTCAATTCGGTTGTTTCGAAACCGATGGACGAAAATACAAGGGTGGCTGGTAAGGCAGATGCACCAATGCTAAAGTTTCCTTTGTCATTCGTGTAGGTACCTGTACCTGCTCCTTTGATGGTTACTGAAACAGCCGATGCACTTTCGTTGGATTGACCGTTTTTAACAGTACCGCTGATGGTTACATTTTGCGAAAAAGCAACAACACTCAACAGGTTGGCTAGCAAAAATGTGCCCAAATAGCTCGCGAATTTTCTCATATTTGGTTTTTTTGGTTTACAATATATTGGGCAAAGTAGCATTTGTTAATCTTTAATTAAATTTTACTTTTGAACATCTGTTGAAATCTTATTGGCCCCTGTTTTATACAGAATTAATTGAATATCATTAGTTTAGCTATATGAAAAATCTGCATCTTGCGCACCAGACCGCTTTTTACAGTGGAAAAGTAAGGGACGTGTACACCATCTCTGACAAATGGCTGGTGATGGTTGCCAGTGATCGAATCTCAGCTTTTGATGTGATCCTGACCAAACCCATCCCCTTTAAAGGTCAGGTATTGAATCAGATCGCGGCCTATATGCTTCATGCCTGCAAAGACATTTGTCCGAATTGGCTCATCGATACACCCGCCCCTAATGTGAGCATTGGCAAAAAATGTGTTCCTTTCAAGATTGAAATGGTGGTAAGGGCCAGCTTAACAGGGCATGCCTGGCGCACCTATGCAGCAGGAAAAAGAACCCTTTGCGGCGTTGCACTTCCTGAAGGAATGAAAGAAAATGACTTTTTCCCATCACCTATCATTACCCCATCTACCAAAGCAAGCGAAGGACATGATGAAGACATCAGCAAAGAAGAAATCATTGCAAACGGATTGGCTACTTCAGCCGAATGGGATACTTTAAGCCGGTATGCTTTGCAACTATTTGAAAGAGGACAACAAATTGCCAACCGACAATCACTCATCCTAGCCGATACAAAATATGAGTTTGGAAAAATCGGAGAAGAAATTTATTTGATGGATGAGATTCATACGCCAGACTCTTCGAGGTATTTTTTAAAAGAAGGCTATGAAGAAAGACAAGCAAAAGGCGAAAGACAAAAACAATTGAGCAAAGAGTTCGTCAGAGAATGGCTCATTCAAAATGGGTTTATGGGTAAAGAAGGCCAAGAGGTGCCAAACATGAGCCCTGAGTGGATTCAGGAAATCAGCCATCGATATATTGAATTGTACGAAAGAGTGATTGGCGAAAAATTCACTCCGATTGAATTGTCAGAGGCAGAAACAATGGAGCGAATCGAAGCAGCCATGAGGAATTTTAATGTTTAATAGACTTTTAGAACAAATCCGTTTAAATATTTAAAACCGTTGAACCTTTGAACCCTTGAACGTTTAACCCTTTACTCCCCCTCTACAATACTCCCATAATCAATCAGCAACTCCTCTCCTGCCTGTATATCTCTTAGGGCTTCCCAGTCTTCACCTTCATTGATGGAAACGACATTGGGCAAATCGGAATGATTCAAATAGACAACCAAATCCATCATCTTGAATCCATACTCAGGCACATAATAATGTTCTGCATCGTACAAACAATGGTTCTCTACCAAGAAACGACTGTGTGGGGGTAATGCTGCGACCTCATCTTTGTGAATCTTAATCCACTCAGACGGGTCATTGGAAAACAAACGACGTTGTCCTTTTGGAATATCGGCAATGGCGAACACCCCTATACCTGCTATCGGAGAAGGCCGAAGCGCCACATAGGTATGGTGCTGTAACTCCTGAAGTAATTTTTCTTTATTGATGGAATGGGACATATTGTGTAAGAATAATGGTGGGCACGATCACCCTTTGGTAACAATATAAATCAGCGAACTGCATTGATTCCATTTGAAGAGCGCTTTGACATTAGAGAAAAAGCCAACCAAAAATGCGCGGATCATAGACCCCTGTTGGTATTGCTCACTCAACAGGCTAACATAAAAAGAATCGAACCACATTGGCTGAATGGCCTTAATCACCAATCCGTGTTGTTGCAACAGCCTGCGCATACTCTTCGGCGAAAAGTGATACAAATGTCGGGGGACATCGTAAGCAGCCCATTGCTCTTTATAAAATGTGGCATCAAAAGAGGTGTAATTGGGCACTGCAATCAACAGTATCCCGCTTTGTTTTAAAATTGTTTTGATTTGCTCTATGTAAGCATGAAGCTCATGAACATGTTCCAATACGTGCCACATCGAAACCACATCATAAGAATGGGGCTTCATGGAAAACAATTGTGCTGGAAGCGAAGGAGCAATGCCATGCAATTCAAATGATTTTTCTCTGGCTGTCTCATCAGGCTCCAAACCGGTTACTGTCCATCCTGCTAGTTTCATAGCATTTAAAAAAGCGCCTGTGCCCGAACCTATATCCAATAAATTACCTTTTGATACAGATGCATTTTTCTCTACTAATTTTCTTTTCAGGGTGAGCGTAATGCCTCGAACCCGATGATACAATTTGTGAATCACCCCTTTTTTACTATCGGAATGAGATATGTATTGGTTCGATTGATAATATTGACCAATGGATGCC
>CANGBQ010000115.1 GCA_947451985.1 Chitinophagaceae bacterium
GGACACAATTACAATAAAAAACAAGCCTGATATAGCCTTGTTTGCCCATTTTAGAATCAAAGGGTTCACAGGGTTCTTAAGGGCTGAAAACCTCAATACGGCTTATTTTAACAATGGTTTTGGATTTGTTGACAATAATTTCGCCGCCCCTCATTATCCCACACCTGGCCTCATGATACGTTTTGGTATTCAATGGTGGTTTGTCAATTAATATCACTCCTTTTTTAACAGGACATCCTTGTTTTGGGTTTGCTTAATAACTACCTTTGGAGTATGAAAAAGTTCCTGCTTTTCATATTGACTTTTGTGTATATGTTCGTGACAACGGGTGTTGGCATGGAAACACATTTCTGCATGGGGAAAAAAGCAGGGGTAGATTTTTATGCATCTGACAATGGGATATGTGGCAAATGTGGGATGAAAGAAAAAAGAACAGGGTGCTGTTCGGACGAACATCAGTTTTACAAATTAAATACGGCTCATAAAGCAGTTTCCAATACCAGCAGCTTCTTTTACATCCAATCGATTGGTGTAATGACAGACGAGCCTTCATGGAAGCACCACCACGAGCCATCTAGTCCTTGTCTTTCTCAAGTTTTCTCTTTTGATACCGGGCCTTCTCGTTGTATCAAATATTGTATTTTCCGACTATAGAATTCTGTATCTGCAGTTTCATTCAAGTGTCGCATGTAGCGAACACTTGACTCGTTTATTATTCTACACATATAAAATTTAAAAAATGAAAACGTTATCATTAATAATTATTGCTATTTTAGGCTTTCTGCCTGTTTTTTCTCAAACTACACTACAAAAAGAAACCATCAAAGTATGGGGCAATTGCGGTATGTGTAAAAAGAAAATAGAAAAAGCGGCTACATCGGCTGGCGCTTCTTCTGCTACCTGGAGCGAAAAAACAAAATCCCTTTCTGTATCATATGAAGCAGGCAAAAGCACTGGCATGAAAATCCAGGAAGCCATTGCAAAGGTCGGTTATGATACCCAAGACTTGACAGCAGATGAAAATGCTTATAACAATCTTCCTGGATGTTGCCAATACGATCGAAAGTCTGCCATTGATCCAGCAAGTGCCAAGTGTTGTTCAGAAGCTACTTGTGCAGGAGCAGCTTGCAAAGACAAGAATTGCTGCAAGGATAAAAAATGTTGTAAATCCTAAATTCACACTGTATGACATACCAAAAATGGCTTATGGCCATCGCATTGTTGTGCACAATTCAGTTGAAAGCGCAAGTTTCATTGGTTACATTACAGGCCAGTGGGTTGACTTGTAGCATGTGCAGCAACGCCATCAACAAAGCCTTGCTATCGATTGATTACGTGGATCGAGTAACTGCTAATATCAAGGAGTCGAGTTTTGTCATCCGCTTCAAACCTGCCGCCATTGTTAATTTTGATCAATTGAAGAAAAAGGTAGAAGATGCTGGTTTCTTCGTTGCTCAAATGGAGGCAACCATTGTTACCAATCGAATAGCCATCTCCAACGATGCTCATGTGGACATCAATGGCACGATGTATCATTTTTTAAATACTGGAGACAAAGTCATCGAGGGAGAAATACATGTACGATTGCTGGACAAGGGATTTGTTTCGGTAAAAGATTTTAAGCGGAATGCTCGGTTTACGAAGATGAATTGTTATCAAATCGGATACATGGGTAGTTGTTGTAAAAAAACACCTGGCTCTTCTACCAGAATTTATCATGTAACCATCTAAGCCATAAAGGGTACAGCTATTTGTGCTGTACCCTTTTTAAAATTCTTTTCATGAAAAGAGTCATCATCTATTTTCTATGTGGGGTGCTTTCTTGGCAGGTTTCGCATGCGCAAGAATTGTTTTCATTGACTGAACCTGCTAGTAATATGGCAGCGCATTCAATTGGGCTCAGGATGAACAGCACCATTATGCCGGATGTTTCCATTCATCAAAATAGTATTCATTATTTTCCCGAAGTGATGGTGGGCATCAGCAAAAGAACGATGTTGCATATTGAGTCTGTCGTTTCTTCCATAGGCGCTCATACAGCCATAGAAGGTGCCATCTTGTATGGAAAATACCGGTTTTACAGTGAAGACGATGTTCATAGCCATTTCAGAATGGCAGCATATGCCCAGTTTGCATTTAACAATAGTGACATTCATCAGCCAGCAATCGACTTCAAGGGACACAATACAGGATATGAAATAGGATGGGTGGGTACAAAGCTGGTGAATAAACTGGCCGTTTCTACCAGTATATCATTACTGCATGCCCTGAACAATTCATCCAACCGTGTTTTCATATACGGGAATTCAAATAGAAATGCAGTAGGCTACACCCTTTCTGTAGGAAAGTTGTTATTGCCGAAAGAATATGTGAGTTATCAACAAGTAAACATGAATGGCATGATGGAGATAGTGGGACAAACCAATTTGCACACTGGCAGAACGTTCCTTGACTTGGCGCCCATTATACAATTTATATTCAACAGTAAAATAAGGCTGGATGCTGGGTATCGGTTCGCTTTATCCAATCAGCTGACGCGAACAGCTCCCGAAGGATGGTTGTTTCGATTTGAATACAATATATTCAATGCGTTTTAATTCTGTGTAGAAAGGTATTAATCTTTTTCAAAGAAGGCAATCGTTCCGCCAACCCATGTCTTGTCTTGATTATAGCGAGTGCCAATCATTTTTCCTTTACTCAATCTTGCCAAATTGTGAACTGCCACAGGCTTTGACCAGCCTTGATCCCAGAAATAGAATAAACGAATTTCCGCTTTGGCAGGCTCGTCCAGGGTTTGTACTACAGGAGCATAATTGACCTTCTTTTGCACAATCCAATTTTCGGGGTCTGGTATCTTATCAATGTCCTCCTGGGTTACCTCCAACAATACGCCCATACCGGCAAATGAAAAAAGCGGCTTGAGAACATAGTCTTCCCATGGGAGTGGGGTAGACAATTCATTTAAAAAATAAGTGATCGGTACAAATGGATGCTGGATGAATGGCAGGGTGAATTTACTGATACGGTAAAACCAATTGGGGTGTGGTGCCCATTCTACTTCATACGGAGCTGTTATATCAATCAAGTTGTCTAAACTTTCTTGTTGCTGTAGGTCATCAAAAATCACTCGATTGTATATTCTTCGAATGCGTATTTTCTTTCCATCTTTTTCATAATACAATTGTAGCCCTTCACGAATCAGTTGGGTAATGCAAAGGGGCTGAATCCCCAATAATTTTTCGGTACAATGAAAATCAATCCGAGTTTTTTGATGCTCAGGATGTATTTCCAGTAAAACCACTTGTTCTGGAGCGTGGTTGCCTACAATAACACTTTGCAACAAATTCTTGTAGCTATTGGCATCGTACCCATTTAAGAAGGAATCGAAAGAAGGAGGGATGCTTGCATATTCTCGCGCAATAGGGGCTGAGAGAAATTCAAAAGCATAAAGGCTAGGGAATCCCTGCATTTCTATTAATTGCGGCTCCCATTCGCCTTGTTTGTTTTCGCAAATACCAAAATCAAAAACCAACATTTGAGGATGTTCGTCTTCGTTTGGAACATTCAAATGAGTAGGGATGCTTCTTTCAGTAAGCGATTTAAAACTCGGGTCTTTAATGAAATCAATAATAGCTTCACAGGTATCCAGCATTTGGTGCTTCAGTGTCTTGGGGATAAAAACGGGTGTTTCTGCCACTCGAAAATCAATAGCCCCCGGAAACAAGCTATCCAATTGTTTCAAGTAGTCGGTATACTTGCTTTCTGTAAAATGTTGATTAAACTGTTCTCTTAGCGCCTTGTCCATAGAACTTTATTTATGCCTCTATTGAAATCATTTCCTCTACTGCTAGCTGAAGAAAATTAGGAATAATGTGTGAATAGGTATACATGATTTTATCGGGATCATTCAAATGCGCTACCATGGATTGCCATTTTTCTTCGCCGTAGTTCTCAATCACTGTTTTTTTCTTTTCAGGAGTATGCAAGTGTTTCAGCATACCGATAGCATCTGCTTCTGGATGAAACTGTGTTCCTATCATGTGTTCATTGAATCGAACTGCCATGATGGCTCTTTCATATGGGACATGTGGCCTGGCCTTTTCAATAGCCAGCAGCTGGCTTCCCAATGATTTGATTTGATCATGGTTGGGTTGAATGACCTGGTAGTCTCTACTATCTACGGCATAGAAAGGGTCACTCATGCCCTGAAAAACTTTTTCTGATTGTTCGGTTTGTATGAAATGAACCGGAAAGACACCAAATGCAGTGCTCTTTCTCTTGGTCACTTGTCCAATATCAAAAAACCTGCAGGCTAATTGAAAGGAATGACAAATGAAGAAAACTTTTTTCTTCTGGACATGCTGGGGGTGCTCATTGTAAGCTAATACTTGTTCAATCCATTGAAAGTATTTTGCTTCCCAAATAGAATCTTCATCAGCCAATGGACTTCCAGGTCCGCCGCTGGATAAGTAAATGTCATAATCTGTCGAAGGGAGCTGGGCCTGGAGTCGAACATTGTATTCGTTTACCACCAGGGGCTGTTGAATGTTCTGTCGAAATTGATCGAGTAATTCGCGCAAACAACGCATGCCTTGATTGTCGGTCCCTTCATACATATCTAGGATGGCCACTCGCAAGTCGGTCTTGTCTGCTCGATTCATGCGGCTAAAATACTGCTTTTTTAGTTGGAACAAGGCCTTGAAAAAGGCCATTCATCTTTCTTTTACTAACTTTACCCCCTAATTATGAAAACAAAAACGCTCAAAAGAGACAAGGTAAATATCATCACCCTGGGTTGTAGTAAAAACATGGTAGACAGTGAAGTGTTGAGCGGTCAGCTATTGGCCAATGAAATAGACACAGTGCATGAAAGTCCACAGAAAGACCACAATATTGTAATTGTTAATACGTGCGGATTTATTGATAAAGCAAAAGAGGAAAGTATTCAAACTATTTTGGAGCAGGTAGACTTGAAGAAAAAGGGAAAATTGGACAAGGTATTTGTGACAGGCTGTTTGAGCGAACGGTACAAAGCCAATCTTGAACAAGAAATTCCTGAAGTGGATGCCTATTTTGGAACAATGGAACTGCCTGGCCTATTAAAAAAGTTTGAGGCCGATTATAAAGGTGAGTTGATGGGGGAGCGGTTGTTGAGCACACCCCAGCATTATGCATACATGAAAATCAGCGAAGGTTGTAATCGTACCTGTTCCTTTTGTGCCATTCCTTTGATGCGCGGTAGCCACGTAAGCAGGACTATTGAATCATTGGTGGAGGAAGCTGAAAAGCTGGTACAGAGAGGGGTCAAGGAAATTATGCTGATTGCCCAAGAACTTAC
>CANGBQ010000116.1 GCA_947451985.1 Chitinophagaceae bacterium
AAATCTACACTGATGTCAGCTACTACCGGAGTAGCCATGAAATCTTTACGTTCTATATTCACTGAATGGTGTGAATAAAAACTTCTTGAACATGATGTCGCAAACAATAAGATTGCAACAAAAAAAAGGTAATTAATTTTTTTCATACAAATTTGGTTATAAATTCCTACTCATTTGGCTTTTCGGTTTCGCCCCGTTTTTTTAATGATTTCTGGACTTCATTTTAAATTTTGAAGGGCAATGATAATACATAATTGACAATTTTTTAAAAAAAAATATTAAATAATTTAAAAATGTGTTTTAAGATTTTCTAACTAGATTAGAGAATATGTTGAGCTAATAGACTAAAAAAGGGGCTTCCTATGGAAGCCCCTTTTTTATAATTTATAGGTATAAATTACTTCTTGAAGTGAATTTGGAAACCTATCTTGAGACCATATTCAGAAGTTTTTGCATCTGTATTATTCTCATAGTAAGCAGCTGTTTCTAAAGCCACGCTTGAGTTTAAGAAATAAGCAACACCTACTGCACCTTTAAAAGTTGTTTCATCTCCAAAGTTTGCACCAGCATTACCATATAACTTAGCGCTTTTGCCTAAGGAAGTGAAATAGTAACGAACAAATGGTCCAAAATTAGTAGTAGAGCCAGATTCATCATCCTTTAGATCAATGTTTGCTCCAATAGCCAAGTTGTCCATTACGAAATAGCCGATGTTTGGAGAAACATTCCAAGAAGTTACTGACTCTTTTGATGCAAATCCTGCATCACCACCCAACATCCAGGTAGATTTTGAAGTTTGAGCTGTACCAGCAAATGAAGCAGCTACAAGAGCTACGATAAATAGAACTTTTTTCATTTTGTTTAATTTTTGGTTAGTAAATGATGATGCAATATAGCACTTTTTTCAAATATCCACATTTTTTTTGAACTTTTTTTTTCAAAACAGAAGTTGACTATCAATTACTTACGAAAAAAAATAGTGTTTTTGAGAGGTTCAGGGATTAGGTAATACACATCAATCCACAGGAAATACACATTACTTTAAATTGGCAAGCATGTCCTGGGTCATGGCGGAAAGATCGTATTGCTCTTTCCAGCCCCAGTCTTTGCGGGCGAGTGCATCATCGATGCTTTGAGGCCAGCTATCTGCGATGGCCTGGCGGTAATCGGATTGATAAGAAATGGTAAATTCAGGAATATGTTGCTGAATGGCAGCGGCAATCTCTTTGGGTGAGAAGCTCATACCCGCCACATTGTAAGAAGTTCGAATTGAAATACTGGCAGCCGGGGCTTCCATCAGTTCCAGGGTAGCCCGAATGGCGTCGGGCATATACATCATAGGTAAATAGGTATCTTCTTTCAAGAAACAGCGGTATTTCTTTTCCTCCAGGGCATGGTGGTAAATCTCTACTGCATAATCGGTGGTCCCCCCACCCGGCGCACTTTTATAACTGATCAACCCAGGATATCGAAGACTCCTGACATCCACTCCATAGCGCTGGTGATAATAATTACACCAAAACTCGCCCGCATATTTACTGATGCCATAAACCGTGATGGGCTCAATGATGGTTTGTTGCGGACAATCCTTTCTGGGAGAAGTGGGGCCAAATACGGCAATGCTGCTGGGCCAATATACTTTGTGCAATTTTTCTTCGCGGGCAATGTCCAATACATTCAGTAAACTCTGCATGTTCAAACTCCAGGCAAGGTTGGGATTTTTTTCGCCCGTGGCAGAAAGAATGGCGGCTAATAAATAGATCTGGGTAATCCCCTGCCGAATCACTTGCACATGCAACATTTCCTTATTCATCACATCCAGGCTCACATAAGGCCCCGTCCCCTTGAGCAATTCATTTTCTTCTCTCAAGTCTGATGCAATGACATTGGCATTGCCATACACTTTACGCAAAGCCAAGGTTAATTCCACCCCTATCTGACCACTCGCGCCAATCACTAGGATTCTTTCTTTTGCCATTGATTGTAAATTTTCGGTGTAAATGTAATAGGAAACATTTAGTCTGAGCAAAATTATTGACTAATTTTGCCGTATGGAAAACAATTCAATTGCCCTGTTCAACAATCAACCCAACCCCTTGAACAATTTCTTTTTAATTGCCGGCCCTTGTGTTGTCGAAAACGACCAGATGGTATATGAGATTGCCGAAAAAGTTTCGGGCATCTGCAAGCGATTGGGCATTCCCTATATTTTTAAAGCCTCTTACCGAAAAGCAAATCGTACCAGTGCTACTTCATTTACAGGTATAGGAGATGAAAAAGCATTACAACTTATTCAGGCAGTAGGGAAACAATTCAATGTCCCTACCACTACCGATATACACGCAGCACCCGAAGCAGCAATTGCGGCTGAATACGTAGATGTGTTGCAAATTCCTGCCTTTTTGTGCAGACAGACCGATTTATTGTTGGCAGCTGCTACTACGCAGAAAACCATCAATGTAAAGAAAGGACAATTCGTGAGCGGCCCCTCTATGAAATTCCCGGTAGATAAAATCAAACAAGCTGGCAATCAACAGGTATGGCTCACCGAAAGAGGCAATAGTTTTGGCTATCAAGATTTGATTGTCGACTACCGAAACATCACCTGGATGAAAGAACACGACGTGCCTGTCATCATGGATTGTACCCACTCCTTACAGCAACCCAATCAAACTTCGGGCGTGACCGGGGGAAACCCTCAGTTAATCGAAACCATCGCCAAAGCAGCCATTGCCACTGGCGCAGATGGTTTGTTTATAGAAACCCACCCCAACCCTTCTGTTGCAAAAAGTGATGGAGCTAATATGCTTCGCCTTGAGTTATTGGAACCATTGTTAGAAAAGCTGGTTCGTTTGAGACAGGCGATTTAACTTTTAACGTTCAACATTCAACGTTCAAGGTTTAAGGTTTAACGAGTCAATTATATAAGCTGGAATGAACCTTATTATTTTGGCATCCTTTTTTGAAGGGCAGGATTCAGCCTTCGAATTCCATATTTTTTTGTTTGATTTTTTCGTTGAACATTGAACCTGGAATTGTAATCTTCTACACGCAAATCGAGATACATACTAGATAGATTTCTTCCTTACCCCATTCAAACTCGTTTTCTGAAGATAACGGATTAGCCCTTGAAGCATAGAACTAACTCGAATTACCATAGTGCTTAACTCCTCGAATTGGTCAACATTGATGTACTGTAAATCAAGTGCCCTGTTCAATTGAGATCGCAGTTCGCCACACGAACCTTTTGAATAACTTAAAAATTGGATAAACTCTGCCCTGCTACCTCTTTCAAATCCCTCAGCAATATTATCCATGATCGAACCTGATGACCCTTCTAGTTGATTGATCAAACTGAAATTTTTATCAAATACTTTGTTTCGTATAAGCAAGCCAATCTTTTGATTCAGCTCACGACTCAAGTTCCATACATCGAGCTCTTCAAACCTGTTGACAGTTGACATGTTTTTTAGTTAAAAATCTTTCTAAATGATATAATTTCAAACAGAAAAACCTCAGACCAATCAAGATTTATTCTTCTCCTTGAACGTTGAACCTTGAACCACATTTTAAAGACCAATTATTAAAGATTTACGTCCCGCGTTGAACGTTGAACGTTAAACCTTGAACCCTTGAACCTCATCCTGCACGTTTTGAGCCTTCATCAAATTTGTCTAAATTTGCATTCCATTAAACATTAAAAAATCACCCCCATGGCATTCGATATTGAAATGATCAAAAAGGTATATGCAAATTTCCCCGAGCGCGTTGAAGCAGCGAGAAAAGTAGTGGGGAGACCTTTGACCCTTACTGAGAAAATTTTATACGCTCATTTATGGCAAGGAAATGCCACTGATATTCAAGAACGTGGAAAAGCATACGTGGATTTTGCACCGGATCGTGTAGCTATGCAAGATGCAACTGCGCAAATGGCATTATTACAATTCATGCAATCAGGCAGAACGGCTGTTGCGGTTCCGAGTACCGTTCATTGCGATCACTTGATTGAAGCCAAAATAGATAGCAAAACCGATTTGAACCGAGCAGTTTCAGAAAGCAGTGAAGTGTATGACTTCTTGGCTTCCGTATCTAATAAATATGGCATTGGTTTTTGGAAACCCGGTGCGGGCATTATCCACCAAGTGGTGTTGGAAAACTATGCCTTTCCCGGTGGTATGATGATTGGTACCGACAGCCATACCGTAAACGCTGGCGGATTGGGCATGATAGCGATTGGCGTGGGCGGTGCAGATGCTTGCGATGTGATGGCAGGCTTGCCCTGGGAATTGAAAATGCCCAAACTGATTGGTATTAAGTTGACCGGCAAACTAAATGGCTGGACAGCACCTAAAGATGTCATCTTAAAAGTGGCTGGTATCCTCACTGTTAAAGGTGGAACAGGAGCGGTGGTAGAATATTTTGGCGAAGGTGCGGAGAGCATGAGCTGTACCGGAAAAGGAACCATCTGTAACATGGGTGCTGAAATTGGAGCCACTACCTCCACTTTTGGATACGATGCAAGCATGAGCCGTTACTTGCAAGCAACCGGTCGTGCAGAAATCGCTGCGATGGCGGACGGAATCAAAGAACATTTGACAGGTGACGCTGACGTATATGCGAACCCATCTAAATATTTTGATCAAGTAATCGAAATTAACTTGAGCGAATTGGAACCGCATTTGAACGGACCTTTCACTCCAGACTTAGCTACCCCTATTTCGAAAATGAAAGAGGCTGTTGCAGCAAACAATTGGCCTTCTAAAATTGAAGTTGGACTGATAGGAAGTTGCACCAATTCTTCTTACGAAGACATCAGCAGAGCTGTTAGTTTAGCAAAACAGGTTGCTGAAAAAGGATTGACATTGAATGCATCTTTTACCATCACACCCGGATCAGAACAAGTTCGATACACGATTGAAAGAGATGGATTTTTGGAAGTGTTCGATAAGATTGGTGCCACTGTATTTGCGAACGCCTGCGGACCTTGCATCGGAATGTGGGCAAGAGTAGGTGCTGAAAAAGCAGAAAGAAATACCATCGTACATAGCTTCAACAGAAATTTTGCAAAGAGAGCAGATGGCAATCCAAACACTTTTGCTTTTGTAGGCTCTCCTGAAATGGTAACCGCTATGGCGATTGCAGGAGACTTGAATTTCAATCCATTGACAGACACCCTGGTTAATAACAAAGGAGAGCGTGTAAAATTAGACCCGCCCACCGGATACGAATTGCCTGCAAAAGGATTTGCGGTCGAAGACGCGGGTTATCAAGCCCCTGCTGCTGACGGAAGCCAGGTACAAGTAAAGGTGTCGCCCGATAGCAA
>CANGBQ010000117.1 GCA_947451985.1 Chitinophagaceae bacterium
ATGTCCAGAAAGCCAATGCGATTGCGCAGAAATGCCCAAACCGCAATTTCATTGGCAGCATTTAACACACAGGGCACATTCCCGCCCTTCTTGAGTGCTTCCGATGCCAACCATAAGTTTCGGAATGTTTTATAATCAGGCTCCTCAAAATTGAGCGCAGGATATTTTTTGAAATTCAACCGGGGAAAATCATTTGGGATGCGTTGGGGAAAACCCAATGCATATTGAATGGGTAATTTCATATCGGGCAATCCCATCTGTGCCTTGACACTTCCATCTTCAAACTGAACCATGCTGTGTATCACACTTTGCGGATGAATCACCACTTCAATTTGATGAGGCGCCAGGTTGAACAACCACTTGGCCTCAATCATCTCCAATCCTTTATTCATCAACGTAGCAGAATCGATGGTGATTTTAGCCCCCATGCTCCAATTGGGATGTTGCAATGCGTGGTCTCTCTTCACATTCACCAAGAAATTTGGTTTCTTACCTAAGAATGGTCCGCCACTCGCTGTCAGAATGATTTTTTCAATCGGATTGCGGGCTTCTCCTACCAGGCATTGGAATATGGCAGAGTGTTCGCTATCAACCGGGATGATAGGTGCGCGATTGTCAATGGCCATTTGCATCACTATGTCACCAGCTACCACCAATGTTTCTTTATTGGCCAAGGCAATGATTTTTCCTTTGGCCACCCCTTTCAAAGTTGGTTTCAATCCTGCAAAGCCTACAATTGCTGCAATCATCACATCGTAGGTATCAAAATCGGCTACTTCTTCCAGGGCTTTTTCACCGGCAAATACTTTGATATCGGTAGAAGACAAGGCAGCTTTAACGGCCTGGTATTTAGATTCATCTCCAATCACCACCGCATTCGGTTTGAATTCCATTGCCTGCTTGATCAACAGATCATCATTCGTTTGGGCGGTGAGGATTTCTACCTGCAACAGGTCGGCATTGGCACGGATGACATCCAATGCCTGGGTTCCAATAGAACCGGTTGAACCAAATATGGCCACTCTTTTTGGGGCAGCATGTGCGGACATGGTAGAAAGGGGTATTTTGACTAGGATGCAATTTAGTGCATTTGGAGGAGATTGAAGCGCCCTTTGGGCGCATTCAAGGTTCAAGGTTCAACGTATAAAGTTGAAAGTAAATATTGACCGTTGGACTTTGAATGTTAAACCTTAAACTTTCGTAACTCATCCGCAATCTTACGGTCATTGGACAAACGAGGCACTTTGTTCTGTCCGCCCAATTTACCGATGGTTTTCATATATTCTAAAAACCCGTTTTTTCGAATGGGTGTAATTTTCAAAGTATCTAAGATATTTCCTGCAATCAAATCGTTGTAGTACACATTTTTATTCCGAAGATTGGCTTCTATTTTTAGCGCAAAGGCTTCGAGATTGGAAGGGACTTGGTCAAATTCAATCAACCACTCGTGATAACTTTTGCCTTTATCGGCACTCACAAAAGGTGCTACTGTGAATTCGACGAGCTGGACGCCTTCGGATTGGGCTGCAGACAACAAAGCGGATTCCACTTCTTCTCCAATCACATGTTCGCCAAAAGCAGAGATAAAATGCTTGATCCTGCCACTCACAATCAATCGATAGGGTTGAGTAGAAACAAATTTTACCGTATCGCCCATACTATACGCCCATAAACCTGCATTGCTACTGATCACCAAGGCATAATTCACTCCAATTTGCACTTGGCCTAAGGTAAGCCTGGTGGGAGATGCATGATTAATTTCTTCTACAGGGATAAATTCATAAAAAATACCGCTGTTGGTATTGAGCAACAAGCCGGGTTCATGCAAGGTATCCTGGAAGGCAAAAAAGCCTTCACTGGCAGGAAACAATTCAATGGTATCCACTTTTCGGCCAATGCTTTCCATCAGCTTGGCTTTGTAAGGCTCATAATTGACACCCCCTTGCACCATCACACTGAAATGGGGAAACAGTTCGCCAATCTTCTTCCCTGACTTTTCCATCAACCGGTCAAAATACATTTGCATCCATGGTGGAATACCGCTGATGAGTGTCATGTTCTGTTGCATGGTTTCTGCAACAATGGCATCCAATTTGGTTTCCCAGTCTTCAATGCAATTGGTTTCATAAGAGGGCAATTGATTGCCCCGAAGGTATTTGGGCACATGATGGTTCACAATGCCACTCAACCTTCCGGTGGGGATGCCTCCTACTCTTTCCAATTCAGGAGAACCACTCAAGAAAATCAATTTGCCATTCGCAAAATCTGTATTTCCTGAAACAACCATATAACACAACAAGGCATTGCGTGCACTGTTGATGTGGTTTGGGATGGAATCTTTGGTGATGGGAATATATTTAACCCCACTGGTGGTGCCGCTGGTTTTGGCCAGATAAATGGGAAGTCCTTTCCACAATACATTTTGCTTACCCTGTTTGATTTTTTCGATGTATGGCTTGAAGGCTTCGTAATCGCGAATGGGGACTTGCTTGACATACTCATCGTGCGATACGATCTGAGAAAAATGATGATCTTTACCAAAGTCGGTTTGCGCAGCGGTTTTGACCAATTTCTCAAAAATGGCCTGTTGATCCGCCACCGCCGACTGCATGTCTTTTTTGATTTGCTTGTATATGTAACTTGCGAATGGTTTTGCGAGTATGGATTTGATGTTCATGTGTTTTTTTGCCGGTATGTAAAGGTAATTAATATTGTTAAGTTTTTGAGGCTATTATGAGGTTCAACGTTCAAGGTTCAACGTTCAAGGTTCAACGTTCAACGGGATTACTTAAGCTTTACTTTCGTAAATCCCGCGTTGAATCTTGAACGATTTGAACGAGGAACATAATTTTTCTACCGCTGCATTCAACAATTTTCTTTACGGATTTTTTATGAGGCCGGATTTGATTATGTTCAGTTGCAAAGTGGTTTTACTGTTGAGGTGGAAATTATTGCCCACCACCTAACCTACCAAACTTACTAAACCCTTTCAACTTCCCTCAACCTTCTAAAACTAGTCTCCTCCAAACAACTCAACAATTTCTTACCTTCGCGTCATGTCCAAAACCGTTGCTTTACATACCCTGGGTTGCAAGCTGAATTTCAGCGAAACGACTGCTATTGGCCGTTTGTTAGAGAATGACGGATTCGAGAAAAGGGAATTTGAAGAAATGGCCGATTTGTACGTAATCAACACCTGTTCGGTGACGGATAACGCTGATAAAGAATGCAGGCAGCTGGTCCGGAGGATTCAAAAAAGGGCTCCAGAAGCCATGGTGGTGATTACAGGCTGCTATGCGCAATTGAAACCAACTGAAATCGCCTCCATCCCCGGTGTAAACCTAGTGTTGGGGGCAGCGGAAAAGTTCAACATTGCCTCGCACCTTAAAGAATTATCTAAAAATGATCCTGCCAAGATTTGCAGTTGTGATATAGAGGAAGTAAATGTCTTTACCCCTTCTCATTCCATCAAAGAAAGAACCCGTATTTTTTTAAAAGTACAAGATGGCTGCGATTACAATTGCAGCTTTTGTACCATTCCTATGGCCCGGGGCAAAAGCAGAAGCGACCGGATTGAAAAAGTACTGGAAAATGTGGAAGAAATCGCCAGCGGTGGTGCTAAGGAAATTGTGTTGACAGGTATCAACTTAGGAGATTTTGGAAAAGGATTTTCGGGCGGGAAAAAGCACGAAGAAAACTTCTTTGACCTCATCAAAGTCCTCGATACAGAAGCCCCCATCGAACGGTTTCGGATTTCTTCTATTGAACCCAATTTGTTGAGCAATGAGATGATTGAATTTGTGAGCAATAGCCAGAAATTCATGCCGCATTTTCACATTCCACTGCAAAGTGGCAATAATAAAACGCTGGCGGATATGCGCCGGAGATATAAACGTGAACTGTATGCAGAAAAGGTGTCATTAATCAAACAACTCATGCCCCATGCCTGTATTGGCGTGGATGTGATTGTGGGTTTCCCGGGCGAAACCGATGAAGATTTTGCCGATACCGCCACAGTCATAGAATCCCTTGATGTCTCTTACTTGCATGTATTCACGTATTCTGAACGGGACAACACCCATGCACTGAGCTTAGGGCCTGTTGTACCCATCCACACCCGCAACGAACGGAACAAAATCCTTCGAAACATCAGTTATCGTAAAATGCAAGCGTTTACCGAACAACACATCGGACAAACCAGAAAAGTACTCTTCGAATCCGTTAATAAAAATGGAATGATGGAGGGCTACAGCGACAACTACATCAAAATCACCGCACCTTATAAGAAGGAATGGGAGAATGAAGTGGTGGAGTGGGTTTTGTGATTGTTGAGGTGTTTAGTCGTTTAGTTGTCAAATAAACCCCCATTGAACATAGTACTTATCGAATCAACGCCTAAACAACTAAACAATATTTCCGTTCCACTCCCGATGCCCAAGATATTTTTCAAACAATACCCGATTGGAAGGATCTGAGAGGGCTGCTATATGTCGATCGTGGTGGCAATCGGTACCGATGTAGGAGATTAAATCGTTTTTCAATAAATACTCAGCGCTTTTAGCGGTTTCTTTTCCGTAATAACCCGTCAAGGACAACAGATTCAGTTGCAGGGCAAACCCCAATTCCACCAGGCGATGGTATGCCTTGTAATTACCGGCATAATACGGATATCGCTCAGGATGGGCCAAGATGGGCTTGTAACCTGCTGTGATGATGGCAAAAGAAAACAGTCCAGGATCATCGGGCATGGATGCATAAGAAAATTCGGTAAGAACAATATTGTCTTTTAGCGTCAGCAGCTTTTCTTCTTTGCGCAACAATTCCAAAAAATAGCTATCCATCATGTATTCGGCAGCAGCAGACAATTCGAATGCAATGGATTGTTGTTTCAAAGCTTCCTGCAACAGTCTAAGAGCCTGTTGAATACTGGAAGAATCGTTTCTGTATAAATCAGATATGATGTGAGGGGTGGCAATCGATTTTTGAATACCGAGTGCCATCAATCCTTTGATGAGTTCGATGGATGTTTCTGTGTCCGCGGAGCCGTCGTCAATACCGGGCAAAATATGCGAATGGATATCGATCCCAATGGGAAAATAAGTGCTGTCTTTAGGGGTTTTGTATTTAGAAAAGATGGAAAGCATTCAGAAAGAATAAATGATTGCGGTTAAAATAAGCCGTCACTTTTTTATACTGGTGTAATTTGCTCAAAGGCTTCAATACAGACACAAAAAAAGGAA
>CANGBQ010000118.1 GCA_947451985.1 Chitinophagaceae bacterium
TCCATTTTCATTGCAGACTTCAATGATCATTCGCTGCTTTTCGTCCGACTCGCCGTCTTTTAAAATGCCATTTCCGAATTTGGCATAGCTGGTGGTAGCCATTTCATTCACATTCACCAGAATCACTTCGTTCTCCAGAATGTAATGGCTTAAGTAACTTACATTGTCTATGCATACATTGTCGCCAATATCACTACTGATAATGGTGCTATTGTATAAGCCAGTGGGGATTTTGAAATCATGAAACTCCAAACAAAGTGGCTCTAGTTTTCCAATGCGAACCAGCCCGAAAAACTTACAGTTCTTCACCAGTTTCGGATCAAATTTTTTAGCAACCAGCACATTGGCCCAATTGTCAGAAGTATTTCGATT
Source organism: Chitinophagaceae bacterium (assembly GCA_947451985.1). Lineage (GTDB taxonomy): Bacteria > Bacteroidota > Bacteroidia > Chitinophagales > Chitinophagaceae > Ferruginibacter. The sequence goes on from CANGBQ010000118.1 coordinate 373, forward strand.
GCGAATCAGGATATCGATTTGCTCATTGGTGAGGCTGTGAAAAGTAGTCTTGCTTTTGTTCTGCAATTTGCGCAGGTGGTATTCATCTTTCCCCTTAGGGATGTATTTTTTTTCAATAAAATGATAGCCTATTTGATCGATGGGATGCTTTTGGATGATGTTCATGTGTTGCGATGATTGGTCAATCATTGATTCAATCCTGGAGGCAACGATAGGAGTCCTGTACAGGACAAATCCATGCTTGTTGCCAACGGACTACTGAAGTTAATAAATTAACTGATTTTTTGAGTGATTTAGGTCAATTTACTCCACCGTAACGCTCTTGGCAAGATTTCTAGGTTTGTCCACATCGATACCTTTGGCAGTACCCACGTAATAGGCCAGTAGCTGAAGGGGGATTACCGTTAAGATAGGAGCGATCAATTCGTCTACTGCAGGGATGGAGAAATAATCATCGCTCAGTGTTGGACAGACTGTGTCACCTTCTGTAATAATAGAAATGATTCTTCCTTTTCTGGCTTTGATTTCCTGCATATTGCTCACGATTTTTTCGTGATAGGTATCCTGGGTAGCAATAAAGACAACCGGTAATTGGTCATCTACCAGGGCAATCGGCCCGTGTTTCATCTCAGCCGCAGGATAACCTTCTGCATGTATATAAGAGATTTCTTTCAATTTGAGTGCACCCTCTAATGCTACAGGAAAATTATAGCCCCTGCCGAGGAATAGAAAGTCACTGGCGTTTTTGTATTTATCAGCCATTTTTTTAAGCTCGCCTGCATTCTTCAAAATAACTTCAACTTTTTCCGGTATACCTTCCAATTCCAGTAATAAATTGTTGTAGCGATCTGCAGTAATGGTTCCTTTGTGTTTGGCAATGGCCAAGGCAAGCATCATCAAAACGGCCAATTGTCCTGTAAAGGCTTTGGTAGAGGCTACGCCAATCTCAGGGCCAGCATGCGTATAGGCGCCTGCGTTGGAAATTCGGGCAATGGAAGATCCTACGGCATTGACCACTCCAAAAATGAATGCGCCATTCTCTTTCGCTTTTTCAAGTGCCACCAATGTGTCTGCCGTTTCACCACTTTGAGAAATCGCAATGATCACATCTCCTTTATTGACAATGGGGTTCCTGTACCTGAATTCAGAAGCATATTCTACTTCTACCGGAATGCGGCACAATTCCTCAATGATGTATTCTGCTACCAATCCTGCATGCCAACTCGTGCCGCAAGCCAAGATCATGATGCGGTTGGCATTCATCAATTCATTCACATGCTGGTCAATTCCACTCATTTTAATGGACAATTCTTTGGCGTCCAATCTGCCCCTTAAGCAATCGTAAATGGTGCTGGGCTGTTCAAAAATTTCTTTGAGCATGAAATGGTCATAACCGCCTTTTTCTATAGCAGCCAGCTCCATGTCCAATTTGGTGATATAGGGAGTTACTTTTTCGTTGCCCAAGTTTTTTAAGATCAGTTCGTCGGGTTTAACGATGGCTAATTCATAGTCGTTGACATACACTACTTCTTTGGTGTATTCAATGATCGGAGAAGCATCACTGGCTAAAAAATGTTCTCCTTTGCCAATGCCAATCACCAATGGACTTCCTTTTCTGGCAGCAATGATGGTATCCGGATTGTCTTGTTCAATCAGCAAGATGCAATAGGCACCCGATACTCTTTTAAGTGCGATGCGCAAAGCCTCTTCCAAACTGCAATGATCATTGTTTTTCTGAATGTCTTCAATGAAATTCAATAATACTTCTGTATCCGTATCGCTCGTGAATTGATATCCTTTTTTTACAAGGTCCTGTTTGATTTGTGCGTAGTTCTCAATGATGCCATTGTGAATCATAGCCAATTTGCCATTCGAAGAAGAATGAGGGTGGGCATTTCGGTCGCTGGGTTCTCCATGGGTCGCCCAACGAGTATGACCAATGCCAATGGAGGCATCAATGTCTTTGCCAATCATCGCCTCTTCCAAATCGGCTACTTTTCCTTTCTTTTTGTATACATTCAACTTGCCATCTTTCAACAAGGCTACACCGCTGCTGTCATATCCTCTGTATTCAAGTCTTTTCAGTCCTTTTAATATAACAGGATAGGCTTGTCTGGATCCGGTGTAACCAACAATTCCGCACATAGTATAAATGTTTAATAATGCTTAGCTAAAGTCCTGCAATTTAATGAATTTGTGGCCAATTGCAGCTGATCTGACAGGCATGATATTCCTTACAAAAGTGCACCTTTCAAGAAGAAGTAGGCAACGGAGAAATAGATGACAATGCCCGTTACATCCACCAAAGTGGCCACGAAGGGGGCAGAGGAGGCAGCAGGGTCCAACTTGAGCTTTTTAAGCATAATGGGCAGCATTGAGCCTATCAAACTACCCCACAACACAATCGCCATGAGGGAAAAGAAAATGGTCAGGCCCAGCAATTGCCAGTGCTCGCCATAGTCGAAAATATGTAGGTTCTGCCAGATGGTGATTCTTATCAGTCCGATGGCTCCTAGGATGGTGCCCAACAAGATTCCGGTGATCAATTCCCGTCGCATGACGCGCCACCAATCGGCGATGGTCAATTCCCCTAAAGCCATGGCTTGTATAATGAGCGTAGATGCTTGCGATCCGCTGTTGCCACCACTACTCATGATCAGCGGGATGAACAAGGCCAAAACGGTAGCCACTTCAATTTCATGTTGAAAGTATTGCATCGCGGAGGCGGTCAGCATCTCACTTAAAAACAAGATGACGAGCCAGCTCGCTCTTTTCTTCAGGAGTTTGAATATGCTGATGTCCAAATAGGGTTCATCCAGTGCTTCGGTACCACCAATTTTTTGAATGTCCTCACTAAATTCCTCGTTGGCAATCCACAAAACGTCATCAATCGTGATGATGCCCAAAAGAATATTTTGGTTATCGGTAACGGGGAGGGCTACCCGATTATTCATTTTAAATACTTCATTGGCAATCTCCTGGTCGTCGTTGGCGTTGAGTGCAATGAATCGTTCATCCATCAGTTCACTCACCTTTACGTCGGGAGCGGCAAGAATGATTTCGCGAATACGAATATCGTCCAGTAATTCACCTTTGTAATTGATCACATAAATCACGTCAATGGTTTCGCTATTGGTACCAAACCGACGAATGGTTTCAATGACTTCTTTTACGGTATTGTATTCGTATACATACACATAATCGGGGTTCATCAAACGGCCTACGCTGTTTTCTGGATAGCCCAATAATTCCAGGGTAATTTTTCGCTCCTCCGGATCCAATGTTTTGATGAGCTCTCTCACCACATTGTTGGGCAGCATTTCCAGAAAGGCTACCCGGTCATCGGCAGGGAGTTCATTTAAGAGTTCGGCCGATTTGAAAGGAGGGAGGTCTTCAATGATTCTTTTCTGTTCACCCGCATCCAGGATTTTGAACACGCTGGCCGCCCGGTGAATGGAAAGGTGAGAAATAATCTGAGATTCGTAATCGGGATTGTCGTACACCAAGTTGGCCACATCACTGATATTCTGGTCGTTCAGAAAGACCTGAATATTCAACTTGTCTTCTGAGGAAATGATTTCCTCAAATTGCTGTTGTAGGGTGATATCATCCATTTCTAATGCCATCTATAGAAGGATTGGTTGATTGGTGAATAAATACAGCTATTTTGCTAATTTCGCTAGGCGTTGCAAAATTAGCTTTTTCTTTCCTTAAATCATGATTAATCCTGCCCTATATATTGCCATGACACCCGATAAAGGAAGGGGTGTATTTGCAGCTGCTCCATTGGAAGCAGGTTTGGTAATTGAAGTGTCTCCGGTCATCGTGCTCCCTTCCAAAGATCGAGTGCATTTGGACAAGACCTTGCTGCACGATTATATTTTTGAATGGGGCCCTACTAAAGAAGAATGTTGCATGGCCTTGGGATATATTCCAATCTATAACCATAGCTATCGCAGCAACTGCGAATATTTTATGGATTTCGAAACTGATTCCATTTTTGTTAAAACCGTTCGGTCCATTGCAGCAGGAGAGGAGTTGACCATCAATTACAACGGAGACTGGAATGACGAAACCAAAGTGTGGTTTGATGCCTTTTAGATGTTTAGTTGTATAGTTGATTAGTTGAAAAACCAACCTACGAAACTTACCAAACCTAATAAACCTATTTTTTAGCGAAATCCCTTCTGATAATATTCAACGCTGCGCCTTCTTTGAACCATTCAATTTGTTGTTCATTGTAGGAATGATTCACAGCAATTTCATCTTGGGTACCATCACTATGGTGCAATACCAACTTTAGTTTTTGATTGGGCGTAAAATGAGTCAATCCAATGATGTCAATGCTGTCGTCTTCTTTGAACTTATCGTAGTCGGCTTTGTCTTCGAAGGTGAGTGCCAACATTCCTTGTTTTTTCAAATTGGTTTCGTGAATGCGTGCAAATGATTTCACCAACACGGCCCGAACACCCAAGTGACGTGGCTCCATGGCAGCATGTTCTCTTGAAGAACCTTCGCCGTAGTTTTCGTCACCCACTACAATCGTTCCAATGTTGGCGGCCTTGTAAGCGCGTTGAGTAGATGGAACGGTATTATATTCGCCGGTCAATTGGTTTTTTACAGAGTCGGTTTTCTCATTGAAGTAATTCACTGCACCAATCAATAGATTATTGCTGATATTATCTAAGTGACCACGGAATTTCAACCAAGGCCCTGCCATCGAAATGTGATCGGTGGTACATTTTCCTTTTGCTTTAATGAGCAATTTCAGTCCTTTCAAATCAGATCCTTCCCAAGCTGCAA
>CANGBQ010000119.1 GCA_947451985.1 Chitinophagaceae bacterium
ATTCAAATGGAGCGCCTTCTTCCATCACAAAACCCATCATTATACTGGGAGCCAATACAGTCATTGCACAGCCCATTCAGTGTAACGGGAACAACAATGGCGCCATCACAGTGAATGTGTCGGGTGGGAATGGAACCTATTTTTACAATTGGAACACCAATCCTGTTCAAACCACTCCAACCGTTTCGAATTTGCCAGCAGGAACTTATACGGTCAACGTTTCTGCCATCGGCGCTTGCAGCACTTCCTCCTCTATTACATTGGTAGAGCCCAGTGCCATCAACATACAAGCACAAATCAGCCCCGAAACTTGTCAAACCCACAATGGTGCCATTCAAACCACTGTAACAGGAGGTACCAATGCGTATGCCTATTTATGGTCGAATGCTGAAACGACGTCTTCTATAACCGGACTTTCTGCTGGAACCTATTCACTATTGGTCACCGATGCCAATGGCTGTACGGGCATCAACAATGGTTTACAAGTCAATAATATGATGGTTCCCGTTCAGTTTTCTTTGGGAAATGACACCACCATTTGCAATGGAGAAACGCTCTTGTTGTCTCCAGGAAGTTTTCAGCACTATCTATGGCAGGACAACACTACTGCACCTGTATATTCTGTAACGCAGTCCGGAAATTATTTTGTGGAAGTAGCCAATACAGCTGGTTGTAAAGGCTCCGATACCATTCAGGTAACGGTATATTGTGTAGGGATATATTTCCCTTCTTCATTCACCCCCAATGGGGATGGGCTCAATGACTTGTTTGGCCCTGTTGGTGATCTTGGAACGCTCAAAGACTACAGCTTATACGTATACAATCGCTGGGGACAGCCGGTATTTGCTTCTTACAGTCCATATGACAAATGGGATGGGAAATTCAAAATGACTCAACAAGAGATGGGAAGTTTTGTTTGGATATGTTCCTATAGAGTAAATGGCGGCACCAAAGTGTTCCAAAAAGGCACTATTACTATTATCAGATAATTTTTTATTTTTGTCAAAACATGCTTTTATGAAAAAACTTTTTGCGCTTTTGCTTTTGCTTGCTCCACTTTTTTGTTTAGCTCAATATCAAACGGGTGGAAACCTGACTGTATTCTCCGAAGAGGGCGATAAATTTTATTTGATTTTGAACGGCGAAAAACAAAATGAAATGCCTCAAACAAACATTAAAATTGAGGATTTGCCACAGCCTTATTACAGTGCTAAGATTATCTTCGAAGACAAGAGCCTTGCTACGATTTCCAAAAACAACCTCATGATTACCGATGCAGACGGCAAAATGATGGATGTGACTTACAGGATAAAGAAAGACAAATCCAATAAAGTAAAATTGGTCTATTATTCTATGATTCCGGTGCCTCAAGATTTCATGCCTCCTGCAGGTATGTATGTTCGACAATTTGGTCAGCCAGGACCTCAAGGAGAGAGTGTGCGTCAAACCACTACGACTACCACTACCAATAGTGGTATTGGAGCCAGTGTCAATGTGCCAGGAATGAGCATGAATATTTCTATTAATGATCCCGGTGCTATCCAAACCACTACGACTACCACTGGTTCTACTGTTCATGCTCAGCAAAGTCAACCCGCTGTAAAAGGATGTGCCAATAATTGGCCCATGAGTGCTGGTGACTTTAGTGCCGCTAAAAAAACCATCTCGCAGAGTAGTTTTGATGACACCAAATTGAAAACAGCTCAAAGCATTGTGTCTTCAAACTGTTTGTCTACTGACCAAGTGGTACAAATTTGTAATTTATTTTCTTTTGAAGAAAACAAACTGGCATTCGCCAAGTATGCTTATACCTACACAACCGATCCTAAAAACTATTTTAAGGTGAACAATGTGTTCTCTTTTTCTTCTAGCAAGGAAGAGCTGAGTGAATTCATCTCCAACTAATCCAATGGTTGTAAAATATATTCGAACCTGCCTATAAAGGCAGGTTTTTTTGTGTGTATCTTTGTGATAAGCATTTGGTCATGGCTACAAAGAAAGCAAAAGCACTAATAGATACCCCCTCCTTAGATAGCATACAGGTGACAGGTGCCCGTGAACACAACCTCAAAAACCTGGACATCAACATTCCTAAAAATCAATTGGTGGTGTTTACAGGGGTGAGTGGTAGCGGAAAATCTTCTTTGGCTTTTGATACTATTTACAATGAAGGCCAGCGTCGGTATATGGAAAGCTTTTCGGCCTATGCCCGTCAGTTTGTTGGCGATATGGAACGCCCCGATGTAGATCAAATCACTGGTTTGTCTCCTGTTATTTCCATCGAACAAAAAACCACCAATAAAAATCCAAGAAGTACCGTCGGAACCATTACAGAGATATATGATTTCCTTCGTCTATTGTATGCAAGAATCGGCGAGGCACATAGTTACAATACCGGTAAGCGCATGGTTAAATTCAGTGAGGAGGAAATTGTACAATCTATTTTTAAAAAATTCAAGGATAAAAAGATTAGCCTGCTTGCGCCATTGGTAAGAGGTCGCAAAGGTCATTATAGAGAACTGTTCGAAGACATTCGAAAGAAAGGATTCCTAAAGGTAAGAGTAGATGGTGAAGTACTCGACTTGGTTCCTAGAATGCAATTGGATCGGTACAAGATTCACGACATAGAAGTGGTAGTGGATCGGATGGAAGTGTCCGAGGAGATGAAGCTCCGAATCAGTCAAAGTGTTCAGAAGGCTTTGCAGTTGGGAAAAGACTTGTTGTTTGTTTTGATCAATGACAAAAAACAAGTGGAACAATACAGCAAGCATTTGATGTGTATCGACACAGGCATCAGTTATGAAGAACCCTCTCCCAATGCTTTTTCTTTCAACTCTCCTTATGGCGCCTGTTCAACTTGTAATGGATTGGGTAATGTATATCAAATCAATTTGGATGCAGTGATACCAGACGAGACAGTCTCTATCAATGAGGGTGGCATTGTACCCTTGGGTGCCGAAAGGGAGGCCCATGTTTTTAAGCAGGCGCAGCAATTGGCCAAAAAGCACAAGATCAATCTAGATAAACCCATTCAAGAATTATCCAAAGCAGCTATCAATTTGTTGCTGTATGGCAAAGCCGAGGTTGATCTCGCATCCATTCATGAAGTCTCAATAGAAAATGCAGCCACCGATTCTCCTCATTACGATACCTCTTTTGAAGGAGTTGTCAATATGCTCAAGCGTTGGTTTACTGATCCGAATCCCAATGGTGCCCTAAGAGATTGGACCGAACAATTTATGTTGCTCCAAACTTGTCACGATTGTAACGGCGCTCGATTGAAGAAAGAGAGTTTGTGGTTTACCATCCATCAAAAAAATATAGCTGAACTCAGTGAAAACAATTTGCAGGACCTATATGCTTGGTTTCAGCATCTAGAAAAAAACTTGACCGATAAGCAAAATGCCATTGCCAAGGATGTATTGAAAGAAATCAGGGAGCGGTTACAGTTTTTACTGAATGTAGGATTGACTTATTTAACCTTGAACCGACCTTCCAAGAGTTTGAGTGGCGGTGAATATCAACGCATTCGATTGGCAACTCAAATTGGTTCGCAGTTACAAGGAATTACTTATGTATTGGACGAGCCGAGTATTGGTTTGCATCAAAGGGACAATCAACGCTTGATTACTGCCTTGCAGCATTTAAGGGATATCGGCAACAGTGTATTGGTGGTAGAGCACGACAAAGACATTATGTTAGCCGCTGATTATTTGGTGGATATTGGCCCTAAAGCAGGCATCCATGGCGGCCAGATTGTAGCGGCGGGTACACCCAATGAAGTATTGAAGTCTGACAGTGATACAGCCAAATACCTGAATGGGAAAAAGAAAATTCCTATTCCATCAGAAAGAAGAAAGGGCAATGGTAAATTCATTGAATTAAAAGGTGTTTCAGGTCACAATCTTCAACAGATTGACGTGGCGTTTCCGCTGGGTAAATTGATTTTGGTGACAGGGGTCAGTGGCAGCGGTAAATCTACCTTGGTCAATGAAACCTTGTATCCCATCTTAAGCAATTATTGTTATCATTCCAAAAAGCAGCCCCTTCCGTACAAATCCATCAAAGGCCTGGAACACATTGATAAAGTAATTGAAATAGACCAAAGCCCCATTGGCAGAACCCCCAGAAGCAATCCTGCCACCTATTGCGGATTCTTCACTGACATCCGAACGTTGTTTGCGGCCGTGCCCGAAGCCAAGATCAGGGGCTACAATGCCGGACGCTTTTCTTTCAATGTCAAAAGTGGCCGATGCGAAGTTTGTGAAGGAGGGGGTATGCGCGTGATTGAAATGAATTTTCTGCCAGATGTACTGGTGCATTGTGAAAAATGCAATGGTAAAAGATACAACCGAGAGACACTAGAAATCCGATACAAAGGAAAGTCCATCAGTGATGTGTTGAATATGACCGTGGAAGAAGCAGTGGATTTTTTCAGTGCCGTTCCTTACATCTATAAAAAGATAAAAGTATTGCAAGAAGTAGGACTCGGTTATATCACCTTGGGACAAAGTGCGGTGACCTTGAGTGGGGGAGAAGCCCAAAGGGTAAAACTGGCAACCGAATTATCAAAAAGAGACACAGGTAAAACCTTTTATATTTTGGATGAACCCACTACGGGTCTGCATTTTCAGGACATTCACCATTTGTTGGATGTATTGAATACCTTGGTAGATAGAGGGAACACTGTTTTGGTGATTGAGCACAATTTGGACATGATCAAAGTGGCCGATCATATCATTGACATAGGTCCTGAAGGTGGATCGGGGGGAGGAAAGATTTTATTTGAAGGTGTTCCGGAAAAATTAGTCAACGTGAAACAAAGTTTCACCGCCCCTTATTTAAAAGTAGAATTGGAGGCTTAACGAGAAAGCAGCATTTCAATATGCGGGATGCCATCTTCCATGTATTCTTCTCCGGCTATCCGAAAACCCAACTGGCTATAAAAATCAATCAAATAACATTGTGCACCGATTCGAATTTGAAGCACATTGAATTGTGCAAGGGTTTTTTCAATGGCTCCCTGCATTAATTGTTTCCCCAATTGTTTTTTTCGATAATCTGGATGGGTAATTACCCTGCCAATACTGGCTTCCTCAAAGCAAACAGACGGAGGAATGATCCTTGCGTACGCAACCAGCGTCTGGTTGTCCCAACCGCAGAAGTG
>CANGBQ010000120.1 GCA_947451985.1 Chitinophagaceae bacterium
GACACTTCAACCCCTTCAACCTTTGAAACCTTTTAAACTTTATTGTCCGCTACTTCAAATACAAGTCAATATAATCCACCACCATTCCTCCTTCACAATTGGCTGTTTCTTTTAATCGCCAGTATTTTTTACCGGGCATGGCAACGAAATGATATTTTCCTTGGCGAACGCATGCAGCACCTTTGTTAATATAGGATACCTGTGTGTTGATGATTCCCTCAAATTCAAGATTTGTTGGTGTAAGTACCTTAAGCGTTCCGTCTATTTCGATAAAATCAGTATTCATGCTGTTCTTCTGTCCGCCCTTAATCTTGAAACGGCCGTCATGCAAGTCAGTTACCTGCACCACTCCTCTTTTTTCCCATCCAAGCCACTGAAGTGTAATGCCGATGCTTCCAGCGCGAAGAATAGCCGAAGGTTTGCTCGAACCGGTTCTTTCATAAAAACCATCGACATGAACATTTCTGCCAAAACCGCAGGCAAAAGAAGATCCAGCAGAAAGCTGTTCTACCCTCACCCCTCTTTGGAAAAAGGTAAATACAACCCGACAACTGGTGTCTTCTTCAGTTGTATAAACAACTTGGTTGTCCTTTGCCAATAAAGTGTCTTTGATAATCCCCATGTTTTTTCCGGGAGGAGCACCTACATAATGAAGGTTGACTATCATCTTTGAATCGGCAAGCTTCAATACTTCAATTTTACCAATCGGATTATTGGAAGATTTGGTTTTGAAAGAAAGCTGGTAAATCCCCGAAGGATCCACTGCATAAGTGCTGCCTGCGTAATTAGTGGGAACTGCAGTCGACAAAGCTTGAATTCTTTGTTGAACGAAATTGATTTTTTCTATCGTCTGCTCATTTTTTTTGAAAAGTATATCTCTGCGCTTCAGCCATATCAGCTGGTCGTCTTTGAGATTTTCTTTTTGCTCTTCGTTGCAAGAGTTCCTTAAATTTTGATAAGCCAGATTCAGCAAGCTATCCGCTTTTGAATACAAGAGATTGCTTTGAGCAAAGCAGGTCATCGATGAAATAAAAAAAACAAGAACCGAACAGAATTTAAGCATTGATATTTTTTTGATTTTTGAAATAGATTTAATTGCTGGAGCTCAGACTCAAAAAATTCAATATTGTCTGTTGAAGGCTCCTTGATGATCCTTGCTTGGCATCATACAATACATTGTCAATTTTCCAACCAGCAGGCTCTTTTACAAGAACAGCCGTGTCTACCCAATTGTGTATGCCATAGTGGGTGTTCGAAAAAGATACCAACACCAAAGTCTGGTTGTCTTGCTTGATTGTTTGCAAAATAGCGTGCTGATTAGTGCCCTCGTATAAACTGGTGAAAATATCGCCTTCGATCATGACGGGTTTATCGGTGGAATGAAGGGCCTTTAACCTACTGGCATCTTCCTGTTGTAAAAGGGCCGCTTTTTTCAATAAAGCATTGAGTGGTGCAGACAAACGGCTGGTATCCGCCAGGCGATAATCTCCCGGTTGGTATTGATTGTAAAAATCATCTACCAGTGCCCTGGCTTTTTGTTCGGGAGGATTAGTACAACCTACTATGCAGGATACAGCACATAGAAATAGCAGAAATGATTTCATGGAAAGTAGCTTATGGTTGAATAAAGCTCATGAGCATGTCATTGGCATTGAACAGAATCAATTGCTTCCCTTTTATAGAAATTCTATCGGATTGTTGCAAGAGGGCCAAAAATTCATTTTCTACAGAGCCTTCACAATACATTTTGGTCATCGCACCGGGTTCGAACATCCCCGCTTTTGCTTGGGGGTTGTATCGTCCATTGAAACGATTGCAACCTGTGAAACCCAATAGGGTTCCGTCCGTTTGGAATTGAAGGGAGGGCACAGCCGATGGGGCGACAGCTGCAGACAAGGGTTGGCCTTTGATGGAAGAAAGTTGCCAGACTCCTGCGTACAGACCTTCGGATTGGCTAGTCGTTTTTGCTGTTTTACAAGACAAAAAGAAGCTACAACTGATGGCAATAAAAATACACAATAGTATACGATGCATAGAAACAGTATTAAAGTGTTACAAAAAAATGAATCGATATTAAAGATAAATAAAATTCAATGCTTACTCTTCCGCTTCGTCATCAGAGGTCTCTGTTAAGGGCTGGTTATTTTTTCCCCTTCTCATTTTCACGATAGGATTGGATTGGGTACCAGTAATGCTGAATGGAATACCAATGATTCCGAGTGGAGGCAAGCCGAGTCTACACTTGAAATTGATGTGCCCATCAAAAGAAGATTGACCTTGTATGCGAGGCCTGAATCCTGCAATTTTCATTTTGAGTGGAGCCAATGTAATGAGGTTGTTTTTGATGGAAGTTTTGATTTGAATATTGGATACGCTGGGATTGTTCAAGCTGTCTTTTTCGGTTGCTTTGCTGATGGCGGTAAGCAATTTGAATCCTTTTATTTTGGCCTTTTGAACGGACAATACGCCCTCTCCTTCCAAAGAAGGAAACACTGGACTCATTCCCGCATTCAGTTTTCCTTTCAATTGATAATCCAATGAGATAATTCCCTGAGCAGTTGCAGCCGAACTGACCATTTCCCTGAACAGTGGCACTTCGTTGTAAGCTCTTCTGATATCAAACGATTTGGCGCTGATCTGGTAATCAAAGTATGCCCTGGTCGGGCTCATGCTGTAGTAAGTAGCACTCATATTCACGGGCGTTTCAATCATTACAAAGCCAGCCTTGTGAATAGAAAGCGTTCCTTCCTGCATCGATACATTGGCATGTGCATCTGTCATATTCATCGTACCAAACCTAATCTTGCCGACATTGGCTTCGACCTTAACATCCAAAGTCGGGGGTATCACCACCACACCAGAAGGAGTAGCCGTTGTCGTGGTAGCACTGGGTGCCGTTGACGCAGGTACGGCCGCCATAAATTGATTGACATCTACAAATTTGCTATCCAAGGTAAAGCGTCCCTTTATGGGTTCGTCCCTTAAATAAAAAGGTAAAATATTTGCGAGGCTACCATTAAAAGTTAAGTCTGAATGGCCATACCCCACTTGTATCGATTGCAGCTGAATGGAATCCTGAATAAATTTGAAAAGGCCCTTGTTGATGTGAAATGGAAGCGGAAAATACTCTGACTGCATGGCAATATCCTTCATCTCTAGAGTACCCGTGTTGTGCAACTTTTCATAACGAGCATTTTTAAGGTCTTGTTCATTACCCCTCAATGTCAAATTGGTTTTGATTTGCCCTGTTACATCAATCGCATTGGAAGCAAAGACCTTGCACAAATGACCCAAGTCCAATGTGCCATGTGAAGCAATATCATAATGGATGTTTTCAAAGTTGTTGACGGTAGCACGAAGCTTAAATGGATGCCCTTCAAACAAAAATGATACCGGCTGCAGCGAAAGGCTCGTTTGCTGCAAGGCACCTTTATGGGTATTAATAGCTGCATTGATATTTATTTCTTCTACTGGCTTTGGATAGTATTTGGTTTGAACCATCCCATTCGAAAGCTGGATGGTAGCTCGGATGGATGGGTATATTTTTTTATCAATGTCCAACACTCCTTTTGCTGCAATATTTGCTCCTAAGTCTCCTCTTATCTGCAAGCTGTCAATGGGATATATTTTTTGCAGGGATGTCAATCGAATTTTTGATTGCAAGTTTGCGTCTATAGTCAGTTGTTTGCCTCCTTTGGCAACGATAAAGCCCTTGATGTAATTGCCTAGAAAAGAGGCGTTGATGTCATGCAGGGAAAGAGAAATGTTTTGATATTGATTATTTGGGCAGGCTGCCTGCAAATTGAATGAAGCGTTTTCGATGGCCTGGCCAGTGCTGTTGTTTTTGAAATAGCCGCCTTTCAGGTAAGAACGTAGTGAGAAGACCGGAATGCTGGTAACAATGGTGTCTGGCTGAACAGACGCCGGATTCTGCTGCATGGCCCACTTTCCGGCCGCTTGCAGCTGTAAGCCATATTTTCCTTGCAGGTTGAAGGCTTTCAAACCGATGGCACGTTGTATTTTAGCCAAATCGATTTCGGTATTGATGTTTGCCTGGATAGTTGGATTGTCTATTCCAATTGTTTTCAAACTTGCTTTACAAAAACCTTTTTCGATGCCAAATGAAAGACTACCCAAATTCACTCGGGTGCTATCCAGATTGAAGTGGGGAATGCGCGCTTCGAGCTGCAAGTTTATATCATGGATAGGAAAAGGCGCTTGCTGATAAGCAACATAGCCCCCTTGAACACCCACATTCATCGCCAAAGTCGGCATGGTATCTGTGTCCGCAATGTATTGACCAAACAATCGAACGCCCACATTGGCCTTCCCCCTTACTTCTGTTTGTTCCATCCACTGGATATAGTCTTGAGGCATTGCAGAAATAATATCTTTTAATTCGGTCGACTGAGCACTTACATTGAAATCCATGTTGTACCCATTTTTAAGGAACGCAAACATTCCATTGAAATGAATGGGCAAATCATTGATCCGCAAATCGTTTCGCTCAAAAAAGAAAGCCAAAGATTGAGTATTGATTTTAGTAACTAAATCTCCATTTACTTTTTTAGAAACAAAATAATACTGATTGTCATAATTAAAATCAAACGATTCAATAGAGGTTTGAGAGACAAGATCAAAAATTGACTTACTCAAATCTCCTTTTCCAACATAATTGAACCCTTTGGCCCTGAATTGCATGGGCATCGACTGATCGTCGTATTCAATGCTACTGTTTTCAATGATTACTTTTTCAATTTGCAAGCTCAAGTCATTTGCAGTGTCGGCTATACTCGCATCAGCAGTATCAGAGGCGGTATAAATATCATAATTCGCCTTGCCGGATTCATTCACTTGTACATGGATGCGTGCATTGGTAAAAAATATTTTGTTCACTTTCATGTCACCCTTGAAAACAGACCATAAATCTACCCCCAGGGCGATCTCTTTAGAAGCAAGCAAAGTGTCTTGCTGAAAAGGGGCTGCTCCTTTTAAGCTGAAATCATATAAGGTAAGGGTGAGGCTAGGAAAGTGATTGAAAACAGATAGCCGGGATTTGGTGAAATTCAATTCAGTATTCAAGTGATTATTGGCAAATGCTTTTACCTCGTCATCAAATACTTGCGTTAAAAAATAAGTAGCTGCCAA
>CANGBQ010000121.1 GCA_947451985.1 Chitinophagaceae bacterium
AAGCGCGTTCCCACACTTCTATTGTGTGCGCATATTTATTTTTTTCATCGGCCTCAAATGGAACAGATGAGATTTTTTTCCATTGTGCACTGTGTAGTTGAGGAAAAAAAGTATCTCCCTCCAGCGTAACATGCACACGTGTCAAATAAATCCGATGGGCCTTGTCGAGACATTCTTTATAAATTTCACCCCCGCCAATGACAAACAACTCTTTACAATGGGTAGCTGCTGCCTGTTGCAAGGCATCTTCCACACTCGAAGCCACTTGCACATGGTCAGCCGTCCAGTTGGCTTGCTTGGTGATGACAATGTTGATTCTTCCGGGCAAAGGCTTGTTCACCGATTCAAACGTTTTTCTGCCCATGATCACAACGCCTCCCCAAGTAGTATTTTTAAAAAACTTCAGGTCATTGGGCAAATGCCAAAGCAATTGGTTGTCTTTACCTATGACATTGTTTTCTGAAGTAGCCACAATTAATGATATCATGAGGAGCTTGCTTGATTGATGAAAAACTTATACAGCAACAGGCGCTTTGATGCCGGGATGAGATTGATAGTTGATCAATTCGAAATCCTCATATTTAAAATCGAAAATATTTTTCACCGACGGATTGATTTTCATTTCAGGCAGTGGAAAAGGTGTTCTGGATAATTGAAGCCTCGCTTGTTCAAAATGGTTATTGTACAAATGTACATCTCCAAAAGAATGAACAAAATCACCATATTGCAAACCACACACTTGGGCAATCATCATGGTCAACAGGGCATAGGAAGCGATGTTGAAGGGGACACCTAGAAATACATCTGCACTTCTTTGATACAATTGACAACTCAATTTGCCATCCGCCACATAAAATTGAAACAAACAGTGACAGGGCATCAATTTCATTTTGGGCAAATCAGCCACATTCCAGGCGCTGATGATCAATCGCCTGCTGTCTGGATTGGTTTTAATTTGATGGATTAAGTCTGTCACCTGGTCTACCTCCACTCCATTCGCACCTTCCCAACTTCTCCATTGTTTGCCATATACAGGACCTAAATCACCTTGAGCATCGGCCCATTCGTCCCAGATGGAAACATTGTTTTCTTTTAGATAGGCAATATTGGTTTCTCCTCTCAAAAACCAAAGCAACTCATATATAATGCTTTTAAGATGGGTCTTTTTCGTGGTCACCAGCGGAAATCCCTTAGACAAATCAAATCGCATTTGATGGCCAAAAACACTGCGTGTACCAGTGCCGGTGCGATCACTTTTATCCGTTCCGTTTTCCAAAATATGGGTAAGAAGATCGAGGTATTGCTGCATGGTTGCAAGATAACATAAAATGTAAAAAATAGACCCTTTTGGTCTTCTTTTCAAGTATCCAAGCCAATCTATCGCTATCTTTGTGAGGAATTAAAATCATGAGTAAAAAAGGAAAAGTACTGATGGCTATGAGCGGCGGGATAGACAGTACCGTGGCGGCTTTGATGCTTCATAAAGAAGGCTATGAAGTGGTGGGAATCACCATGAAAACCTGGGATTATGCCACAAGTGTGGGCGTGAACAATAAAAAAGAAACGGGTTGTTGCAACCTGGATAGCTTCAACGATGCCCGAATGGCAGCAGTTGAAAATGGATTCCCTCATTTTATTTTAGACATCCGGGAGGAATTTGGCGATTTTGTAATTGAAAATTTTGTAGAAGAATACCTCGCAGGCAGAACCCCGAATCCTTGTGTCATGTGCAATACGCACATTAAGTGGAGAGCGCTGCTGAAAAGAGCGGATGCCATGGGATGCGATTATATCGCTACTGGACATTATGCACAGGTTCATCAACACTCGAATGGCAGGTATTTTATCAGAAAAGGGAAAGATGAATCAAAGGACCAGAGCTATGCATTGTGGGGACTGCAACAGGATTTGCTCAGCAGAACCTTGTTGCCATTGGGTACTTTTCACAAAACCGAGATCCGGCAAATGGCCCACGATTTTGGTTATCCAGAACTGGCAAAGAAAAACGAAAGCTATGAAATCTGCTTTGTACCAGACAACGATTACCGAGGTTTTTTAAAACGCCGAGTGGAAGGGTTAGAAGAAAAAGTAGCTGGCGGGAACTTTGTAGACCCTTCAGGAAAAATATTGGGTACACACAAAGGATATCCATTTTATACAGTTGGACAACGAAAAGGATTAGACATCGCCTTAGGCAGCCCTGCATTTGTAACTGCCATTCTTCCAGAAACAAATACTGTCGTATTAGGAACAGAAACAGACCTGAACAAAACAGAGATGAAGGTGAACGGGATCAACTGGATGAAATACGAAAACATTGAAGACGGAATGGAAGCAACCACCAAAATAAGATACAAAGACAGTGGAACCAACGGGCAACTCTTTCATGATGGAACGCAGATTCGTGTCCAGTTTCATGTGGATGTAAAAGGAGTCGCTCCGGGACAAAGCGCTGTATTTTATGAGGGAGAAGATGTGATAGGTGGCGGCATCATTCAACGGCCTATGACTGATTGATAATATTAAATTCATTACAAATGAAACAGTATGTAATCATGCTCATCTGTTTGGCAGGAATGGTTTCTATCCTTTCTTGCAACAAACAAAACGAATCATTCAACACGCCTGCTATTGAAAGATTCAATCCCCTTATCACAGGCAAATACATTACTTATCAACTGGATTCATTGGTATACCTGGCTTTTGGAACCAGGGATACCACCATTCGTTATCAAGTGAAATATTTAACCGATAGCCTGATCACTGATAATCTAGGAAGACCGGGCTACCGCATCATTCGATTCATTCGCAAAACGGATACAGACGCTTGGGTGCCAGATGCTACGTTTATGTCTATACACAGTGGAAATCAATTGGAATTTATAGAAAACAATCTTCGCTATATCAAACTGAGTTTGCCCATCAATATTGGACATAGCTGGAAAGGAAATTCATATATAGACACCTATTCAGCCAATTCCACTTTGAGATACATGGACAATTGGGATTATGTCTACACAGACATTGCTGCTGGCACCATTGGTAGTTTTATATTGGACAGCATTGCAACCATCGACCAGAGAGATGAAATAATCGGCAATCCGAGCGATCCGTCCAGTTACAGTGAAGTCAATTTTGGTCAAGAGAAATATGCCGCAGGAATTGGAATGGTGTATAGGAAATTTTTCCACAACGAATACCAGCCCGGCGGTAATGGTTATTATGCGGACGGATCTTACGGTGTAACCTACACGATGATTGATCACAACTAATGTAAAAATATCGGCATAGCCGATGATTGATGTATACTTTCATGAATATTACTATTCGACCAGCAAAGAAAGAAGATTGTTCCAGTATGATGGAACTGATTCGAGAGCTGGCTTTGTATGAAAAAGCCCCCCAGGAAGTTACTGTTTCATTCGAACACTTTGTTGAAAGCGGATTTGGATCAAATCCCGTATGGTGGGCTTATGTAGCCGAACTAGAAGACGGAACGATTGTCGGGTTTGCTTTATATTATATCCGCTATAGCACTTGGAAAGGACAGCGCATGTATTTGGAAGACATCATCGTTACCCAGTCGATGCGCGGCAAAGGAATTGGCAAGCAGTTGTTTGACGCACTACTGGAAGTGTGCAAAGAAAAAAAATTCAAAGGAATGGTTTGGCAAGTGTTGGATTGGAATGAGCCGGCTATCAACTTTTATAAAAAATATTCGAATGTTCAGTTTGATCAAGAATGGATCAATTGCAGTATTTAAAAAAGAATTGAAAAATAAGCATTATGGCAGAGAAGATTTACATGGGTAAAGATGGTCATTTAAAAGTTCCTAATCATCCAATCATTCCGTTTATTCAAGGAGATGGCATCGGGCCAGATATTTGGAAAGCAAGCGTGCGTGTTTTCGATGCTGCAGTGGCAAAAGCATACAAGGGAGAGAAAAAAATAGAATGGCTTCAGGTATTGGCCGGAGAAGAAGCCTTTAATCTAACAGGCGAATGGATGCCTACAGATACGATGCAAGCCTTTAAAGATTGTTTGGTATCCATCAAAGGGCCATTGACTACCCCTGTCGGTGGCGGCATTAGAAGTTTAAATGTTGCTTTGAGGCAAGAATTGGATTTATATGTTTGCCTGAGACCCATCCATTATTTTGAAGGAACTCCCTCTCCTATGTGGCAGCCCGAAAAAGTACAAATGACGATTTTCAGGGAAAACACCGAAGATATTTATGCTGGGATTGAATACATGACAGGTACATCCGAGGCAAAAAAACTAATGGATTTTTTGATCGATGAAATGGGTGTTAAAAAATTGAGGTTTCCAGAGAGTACTTCCATCGGCATTAAACCGGTAAGCAAAGAAGGAAGTGAACGATTGATTCGAGCAGCTATTCAATTTGCCATAGAACACAAACTTCCTTCTGTTACCATCGTGCACAAAGGAAATATTATGAAATTTACCGAAGGCGCTTTCAAAAACTGGGGATATGATTTGGCAGAACGCGAATTTGGAGGACAAGTGTATACCTGGCAACAATGGGAGAAAACAAAAAAAGAAAGCGGTGAAGCGGTGGCCAATGAAGAGATGAAAATCAGCTCCATCGGCGGCAAGGTAATCATCAAAGATGCGATTGCGGATAATTTCCTACAACAAGCCCTGCTGGCACCTCAAGACTACAGTGTAATTGCCACCCTCAATCTGAATGGCGATTATATCAGTGATGCGTTGGCCGCTCAAGTGGGTGGCATTGGCATTGCCCCTGGCGCTAATATTAATTATATCACTGGCCATGCAGTATTTGAAGCCACCCATGGAACCGCTCCCCGTTTTGCCAATACCAATACCATGAATCCAAGTTCCGTGATATTGAGTGGCGTCATGATGTTGGAATATATGGGCTGGAGAGATGCGGCAGAGCTCATCACCAATGCTGTAGCCAAAACCATTCGAAACAAAACGGTCACCATTGATTTTTATAACCTGATGAAAGAAGCCACTCTTTTGAAAACGAGTGAATTTGCAGACGAGGTGGTGAGGAACATG
>CANGBQ010000122.1 GCA_947451985.1 Chitinophagaceae bacterium
ATCAAGCTCGAGGGCGGAGAAGCAGTGGTTGAATCCATCAAAAGAATTGTCAGCACTGGTATTCCGGTAATGGGACACTTGGGCTTGACTCCACAAAGCATTTATCAATTTGGCACTTATAATGTAAGGGCAAAAGAAACCGAAGAAGCGGAAAAACTCAAAAGAGATGCCTTGTTGCTTCAAGAAGCTGGATGCTTCGCTATTGTGTTGGAAAAAATTCCTGCTTCATTGGCAAAGGAAGTATCTGAGAGCTTGCAAATACCTACCATTGGCATTGGTGCCGGAGGAGATTGCGACGGACAAGTATTGGTGATGCACGACATGCTCGGCATCAATACCGAATTCAAGCCAAGATTTCTTCGACAATATTTAAACATGAGCGAGCAAATAAATGGAGCGGTGCAACAATACATTGCTGATATCAAGAATAAAGATTTTCCCAATCAACAAGAACAATATTAATTACCCCAACTTAAAATCAAACTGAACTCATGGAATTTTTAGCTGCTTTAAAAATACAATCTAGCAATCCGGGTGTTTCCACCGGAAGCCAATGGATCAAAACCAAAGGCGAAAAGCTTTCTTCTTATTCTCCAGTGGATGGCAAATTGATTGGCACCGTTGCTGCTGCCGACAAAAAAGCCTACGAAAGCGCTGTGCAAACCGCAGCAAAAGCTTTCACTGAATGGCGCAATTGGCCTGCTCCTAAAAGAGGCGAGATTGTTCGGCAGGTGGGAGAAGAATTAAGAAAACACAAAAACGCCTTGGGCAAACTCGTGAGTTATGAGATGGGCAAAAGCCTGCAAGAAGGCTTGGGAGAAGTACAGGAAATGATTGACATATGCGACTTTGCGGTTGGCCTTTCCAGACAATTGCACGGACTTACCATGCACAGCGAAAGACCCGGACATCGCATGTACGAACAATACCACCCACTCGGAATCGTTGGCGTTATTTCCGCTTTCAATTTTCCAGTAGCGGTATGGAGCTGGAATAGCATGTTGGCATGGGTTTGCGGAGACGTGTGCATTTGGAAACCCAGTGAAAAAACACCTTTGTGCGGCATTGCTTGTCAAAAAATCATTCAAACTGTATTCAAAAAGAACAATGTGCCTGAAGGCGTGAGTTGCTTGATCAGCGGCGGACGCGAAGTAGGCGAATGGATGAGCAACGACAGCCGGGTTCCCTTGGTTTCAGCCACCGGTAGCACCCGCATGGGCAAAGCCGTTGCTGCTGCCGTAGGACAAAGACTAGGCAGAAGCTTATTGGAATTAGGTGGCAACAATGCCATCATCATTTCGAAAGAAGCAGACCTGAACATCGCCCTGATCGCTGCTACTTTTGGCGCCGTGGGCACAGCGGGTCAAAGATGTACGACTACCAGAAGGCTGATCATTCATGAAAAAATATATAATTCTTTCAAACAAAAATTGGTTCACGCATACAAACAGCTCAAGATTGGCAACCCATTGAATGAAAAAAATCATGTGGGACCATTGATTGATACAGATGCCGTGAAAGCATATTTGCATGCCATCAGCGAGTGTAAAAAAGAAGGCGGTCAATTTATTGTAGAAGGGGGTGTATTAAAAGGAAAAGGATACGAAAGCGGATGCTATGTAAAACCTTGCATCGCTGAAGCCAAGAATTCATTTGCCATTGTTCAGCATGAAACCTTTGCTCCCATTTTGTACATCATGAAGTACAAGACCATGGCAGAAGCCATTGCCTTGCAAAACGGGGTTCCACAGGGCCTCTCCTCTTCTATTATTACCCAAAATTTAATGGAAGCAGAATCCTTTTTGTCTGCTGCCGGTAGCGATTGTGGTATTGCCAATGTGAATATCGGAACCTCTGGCGCCGAAATTGGTGGCGCCTTTGGCGGCGAAAAAGAAACAGGCGGTGGCAGGGAAAGCGGCAGCGATGCCTGGAAAGTGTATATGCGTCGACAAACCAATACCATCAATTATACTGATAAATTACCCTTGGCACAGGGCATCAAATTTGACTTGTAAATTTTTGTAAATATTGACCGGCGGTAAGGGATCATATTGGGATTCCTTTAGTTTTGGTCTTCCTAAAAAAAAGATAATGAATAAAACATCTATTCTCTTTGTAGCCCTAGTTTGGCTTGCTCAATCAACATTTGCCCAATCTGAAAAACCTGTGGTGCCTAAAAATTGGCATCAACTGGACAAAACAGAAACCGGCTTCAATGGCATCAGCCTTGATAAAGCTTATGCTTTTTTACAATCTACCAAAATCAAGAGCAAAAGAATTACCGTTGCTGTCATTGACAGCGGTATTGATACCCTGCACGAAGATTTAAAATCCGTTCTTTGGATCAATCCCAAAGAGATTCCAGGAAATGGAAAGGATGACGATAAAAATGGCTACATCGATGATGTACATGGCTGGAATTTTATCGGAGGCAAAGATGGCCGAAATGTAAAAGAAGACAGCTATGAAGGCGCTCGGGTATACCACAAACTAAAATTACAATGGGAAGGAAAAGAAGTGGATGTAGATAAACTCTCTCCTGCTGACAAAGCTTCTTACACTAACTTTCAGGCAGCAAAAGCCAAAGTGGTGGGCGATGTAGACCCTCAAGAAGCCAGCTACCTTAAGGCAATGTATGACAAATTTAAAGTAGGCGACTCTGTATTGAGAAAAGAATTGGGAAAGGAAGAATACAATGGAGAAGATTTGAAAGCACTGACCAGTGTTACAAACCCCGATGGAAAAACAACAAGAGGTTTGATTTTAAGCATCAGCAAGGCCAACAACAGTTATGAAATCACTAACAAAGAATTACTCGGAGAGATTGAAGGGCAATTAAGAAAAGCGGATGCCGCAAAAGTAGAACCTAAAGCATACAGAAAAGAAATTGTAGGAGACGACGAAAGCAATATCAAGGACCGCTTTTACGGAAACAACGACTTGATGGCTGCCACCCCTTTCCATGGTACCCATTGCTCCGGCATCATCGGCGCTGCCAGAAACAATCAAAAAGGAATTGATGGTATTGCCGATAATGTTCGCATCATGATGGTGCGCGCAGTACCCGATGGAGACGAACACGACAAAGACATTGCCAACGCCATCCGATATGCCGTAGACAATGGCGCTCGCATCATCAGCATGAGTTTTGGAAAAGATTTCTCACCCGAAAAAGAATGGGTAGATGAAGCATTTCGTTATGCAGAAAAGAAAGGCGTATTGCTGGTGCATGCCGCTGGAAATGACGCCAAGAACATCGACACCGCCTCTAATTTCCCCAACCCTGTTTATATCAACGGAAAAGGCAGGGCTAGCAACGTCATTACTGTAGGCGCTAGTGGAGACGAGAAGAATGGCGGGCTGACCGCTTCGTTCAGCAACTACGGAAAAAAAGAAGTGGATGTGTTTGCTCCCGGCGTAAGCATTTATTCTACCATTCCTGGCGGAACCACTTATGGCAATGCCAGTGGCACGAGCATGGCTTGTCCGGTGGTGGCTGGAATTGCGGCGTTGTTGCTGGAATACTATCCTCGCTTGACACCACAACAGTTGAAATCCATCATTGAACAATCTGCTGTGGCAGCTACCGAACCGGTTAAAATCCCCGGTAGTACCGAAACGGTTGCACTGAGTGAACTATGCCGCACAGGTGCATTTGCCAATGCTTATGAAGCAGCAAAATTGGCCGACAAAATGAGCAAAAAGAAAAAATAATTTATAGTAGCATTCAAATGGCCGCAATGTATTATTATATATTGCGGCTTTTTTTATCAATCAACAGATGAAAGATTTACACCAAGAAAACAAGTCCGTTTATATAGATCGCTATCTTCAAAAAATAGATGAAACAGATCCGGTAGCAGCGCTCACCCTGAATGAAAAAGAGATTGTGGCATTTTTTAATTCCATCTCAGAGGCGCAATCCCATCTTCGTTACCAATCGGACAAATGGAGCATCAAAGAAATTCTACAGCATTGCATCGATGTGGAGAGAATCTTTACTTACCGAGCGCTTTGCTTCGCCAGAAATGAAGAAACCAACTTAGCCGGATTCGACGAAAATGCTTACGTTCAAAACGCGCAGGCAGATGGCAGGCACTGGAATGAATTATGTATTGAAATGTCCGCAGTCCGAAAAGCAAGTCTTTTGCTGTATCAGAGTTTTAGTCAAACAGCGCTTTTGCAGGCGGGAACAGCCAACAACCTCACCATCAATGCACAAACCATTGGTCGGATACTTGCTGGCCATTGGCTGCACCATATCCAAGTAATCAAAGAAAGATATCTGTAATTATTGCTTGATGACCAAGTTCCCTTGCTGAATCATTTTTTCAATAATTTTCACTGATTCATCGATGTACACATCTTTGTTTCGCATGTCAATCCATTGTTTATTTTTGGTGGTTTGTTCCTCAGCTCCTTCCATGGATTGAGCATCTGCCTCTAAACTTTTCATATTCATGGGGGCACTCAATTTAACCACACTATCCATGTCTTTGTAAATAGATTTCAACTGTTTTTGATCTGCCTTGTATTGATTGATGTTCAAAGAATATTCTCTTTTGCTGTACTGATCCAACCAGGCTGTATTCTGCTTGATTTTACTGAAAGCTGCATTGGTAGACACTTCCTTGCTCACCTCTTTCGCCAATGCGGATAAAGAATAATTGCTGGACCATGGTTTGTAATCTGTTTGATCAATTTCATCCCAGGGGAAAGAATATTTAGTATCCTTTTCCCTGAATTTCAAATAATCATACCGATTGGGCAATATCACATCCGGAATCACTCCCTTTTGCTGGGTAGCACCTCCATTGATGCGATAGAATTTTTGCAAAGTCAGTTTTACGGCCCCTAAATCCTCGGGCTTTTTATTGGAAAAGACCATCTCCCCTTCCGGATTCAAAGCGATGCTTCTTTGAACAGTTCCTTTTCCATAAGTAGAAGA
>CANGBQ010000123.1 GCA_947451985.1 Chitinophagaceae bacterium
ATTCCTAAGGGACTCTTCCAAATGCTGGGTAATCCGTATGCTTCAGCCATTGACTTTAGAAACATGATTAGCGCGTCAACTGGTTTGTCTAAGAACGTATATGTTTTTGATCCTTCTATTACTGGCACAAGAGCCCTAGGAGGTTGGCAGACATTATCTTCTGTAACACAATATGAAGCCACCCCTGGCGGTACTTCTTTGTACACAGCAGGATCCTCATACAAATACACTACTATACAGTCAGGTCAGGGTTTTGCTGTAAAGGCTACTGCTGCTGGCAATGCAGGCGCTAATCCTACGGTTACCTTCCAAGAATCCGACAAGGTGAGTGGTGGCAGGGTAACGACCCGTGGGGCTAGTCCTTCCAATACTGTCTCTTCTATTGTGATGCTGCGCAGCAATTTAATGGCTATGAACGGAGCCAACATGGAATTGACGGATGGTAACGCGGCCGTGTTTGACAATGCGTATTCAAATGCTGTTGATGAAGACGATGCTGGCAAATCCATCAATGGAGGAGAGAACTTCGGCTTAATAAGAGATGGAAATAAATTGGCAGTAGAAGCCAGGCAGGCATTGGTGTCTGCTGATACTTTGTACTACGACATGTCAAATATCCGTCAGCCACTTACCTATAAGCTGCAGTTTGTACCGCAGAACTTGTCTACGGCCAATGTATCCGCTGAGTTGATTGATAAGTTCCTGAACACAAGAACCCCTGTAAGTTTGGTGGATACCAATTATGTGACATTTACCACCAGCTCGAATACGGGTTCTACAGCTAGTGATCGTTTCAAACTGGTGTTCAAGCCATTGGCGCCTGTTCCTGTATTGTTTACGAGCATCGCTGCTAAGCGCAATACGGATAAGACGATTGCGGTAGAGTGGAGGGTGCAGAACGAACTGGATATGGATCGTTACGAACTCGAGCGCAGTGCGGATGGAAGAAACTTTGCAACATTGTACACAGCTGCTCCACAAGTAAATAATGGCGGCTCAGCGATGTATCCATACGTAGATGCTACGCCGCTTGCTACCGATAATTTCTATCGTGTGAAAGCATTGAGCATTGGCGGACGTGTACAATACAGTGCCATTGTGAAAGTAGCGCCGTTGAGCGGCACTGGAAACATAGCAGTGTATCCAAACCCTGTAGAAGGAAGCACAATCCAAGTGGCCTTCACCAACCAGAAAGCGGGTGTGTACGAAGTACAGTTGACAAACGCACTCGGTCAAATCTTGTTCAAAGACAAGTGGACACTTGCTGCCGGCAACTCAACCCGAGCAATCGAGCTTAACAAAGACCGTGCTTCAGGCGTGTACCGTCTGCAATTGACGAGCAGCACTGGCGAAGTGAAAGTGTTGCAGGTGAATGTGAAGTAACTGCCCGGAGGGCAGCGTTCAAATCGTTCAACGAGTAAAGGTTCAACGAAGAATGTAATGATGAATATTGTGAGTAAACACAGTCAAAGCCCTGGGGATATTCCCTGGGGCTTTGGCTTTTGGATAGGGGAGTCTGTGAGTTTTGAAATCGTTTAACGTTCAAAGTTCAACGTCCAACGTTCACTTTTTTATAAAAAACTCTGAATGATTTGAGCCTCTTGGCCCTTGAACGTTGAATCTTGAACGATTTGAACCAAATACTAAGATTCTGCAATCCTCCACCTCCCTCAAAAGCGTTGAACGTTGAACGTTGAATCTTGAACGATTTGATTCCCTTTGTCCCTCTCAACCGCACCATCGACACCTAAATAATTGTCGCGTTCGCTTGCTAGCATAACGAACAAAAAGCGAAGTGGAAGGTTTGTGCTGATGGCCTGCTTTTTGGAGTGGTGCCCAAAGGGCAATGCCTCAAGCGAACTTGATTTTTTGTGTCCTTTTTGATCAAGCAAAAAGGACAAGGGCCTCGGCGGCCCAAGAGCCGGAAAGAGAGCTTTCTAAATCTCATAAGCCGTTAAACCTTGAATCTTGAACATTTTACCCCCTTTGGCCAATTAACCATTTTTCTATACATTTATATGGTAAAATTTGATAAAATGACCGCGTCCGTTTTTACATTCGTTTTCAGCCGTTTGCGCCAAATATCAATCGGTTTGCTGACCCTTTTCTTGGCAAATGTTTCATTGGTGTCCAACGGTCAATCCATTGGCATCTGGAAGACTTTTGTCATCCTCAATACCAACAATGCGGGAAACGATTATTTCGATTTGTTGGCCAATACAGCCTTATATGATTTTGATGGTCAACATTTGGGCAATTATTCCAATACACAATCTATTGTAATCGCAGGGGGGGAGAGTCATACCAATAAATGCAATGGCGGTGATGTGTATGGTAGTACATTGTATTACAGGGTATATCCAACTACAGGGACACCCGGGAGTTTTACTTCCTTATCGCTGGGTTTTGTATCCAATGACGGAGGCACTTGCGGCGGCGATCAAACTTGGGCCAAAACCGACAATACCACCAATATCCTGACTGGTCTGCCCAATGGCACTTATTACCTCGAAGTATACTCAGAAGCAACCGGCAACCAGCCTACGGTGTACGCCAGCAACAATGGCGCGAATTACAAAGCCACCTTTACGATTCTGAATGCCGTGTCTTCTTTGTTTACCCAAATCACCGCCGTTCGAAATGTACATCAGCAAGTGGATGTGTCTTGGCAGGTGCAAAACGAGTCGAGCATAGATCATTACGAACTGGAACATAGCCTGAATGGTAGCGGGTTTTCGCGGATTCAGGTAGTGGGTAAAAATGCTAATGTGGGAGCGGTGTCACTGTATCAATACCAGGATCCTGCTTCATTGAACAGCGCTCATTTTTACCGGGTAAAAGCGGTAGGGCTCAATGGAAGTGCACAGTATAGTGCCATTGCCAAAGTCAATCCAACCAAATCAACCACAGGTATCCATGTCTATCCCAATCCAGCCATGGGCAATGCTATAAATGTATTTTTTGACAATGCTACTGCCGAAACTTATCAAGTTAGATTGTCCAATGTGGCAGGACAAATTGTGTATACCAATCGATGGAACATCCAGGCTGGTGAAGCCAATCATGACCTACAGCCCAATGTATATTTACAACCCGGCGTATATGCGCTTCAACTGACCAGCTCGAATGGGGAGAGTAGGGTGGTGAAGGTGGTGGTGAGATAATTTGAACGTTCAAGGGTTCAAGGTTTAACGGATTTTTTATGAGGCACAATGAGGCTCATTCGGCGTGTTGAGAAAGCCTGCCTACCAGCTGAGCGAATTTGCCTGTTTGAGGAGGCTGGTTTGCAAAAGTTGCACCTAAACGACTCAACGACTCAACAACACATACTCTATTCCCCTAAACCCCCTCAATTATTGCATAAAAACCTGAAATTCAATCAAAAAAAGACTTTGAAATTTAATTTTTTGATGTAATTTTGTTTATATTGCTATCAATATGAACAGGTTTAAAAGATATTTTGTAGTATTTATTTGTTGCATTTTTCTGTCATTATTTTCTACAGTAAATGCACAGACAGATCCGCCTCCACCCAATCCATGGGGAGATTGTGTGCCGGATCCTTTTCAAGAATGTCCCATTGATGGAGGTATTGGCTTGTTGATTGCTGCAGGTGTAGCTTTGGGTGCCAGGAATCGAGCTGCCCATAAAAAATAAAAAGACTTTATCATTTAATACAAAGAGACGATTTTCATCGTCTCTTTTTTTATTGTTTTTCAGCAAGTTAAACTTGTTGAACTGAGTATTTTTCACGAAATTTGGAAGGATGCCAATAGAGCGTTTTTATTGGCTGTTTTTTTAAATTTATATTCCATGTATCAAGTCCTATATAGAGGCATTCTGTCTCGGTGCAACAAGATTAATCTGTTGACTTTTTCAATTGGCATAATGGTTTCCATTGCCCTTAGTTCTTGTTTGGGTACCCGGAATTCAACTTACTTTAAATCTCTTCAATCATCTGATACCACCATTCCATCATTGGTGAATGCCCAATATGAGTCCATCATTCAACCCAAGGATTTGCTCAGTATTGTGGTGAGTAGTTTAAACAGCGAACTGGATGGCAAATTCAACGAAGTGGGGGTGTCGAAAACCATAGTATCCAATGACAATATCCAGAAGGCAGGATTTGTTGTAGCAGAGGATGGTACAATTGCCTTGCATTTTCTGGGTGTTGTGAAAGCAGCAGGATTGACTAGAAATCAATTAAAGGAAAAATTAGAGAAAGACTTATTGCCCTACATGAAAGAGCCTATCGTAGCCGTTCAGTACCTAAATAAGAAAATTACTGTTATTGGCGAAGTGTCCAAGCCCCAAGTATTGGAGATAACCGAAGAACAAGTGCCGCTCTTAGAAGTTTTGGTAAATGCAGGAGATATAAAGGAAACGGGCGATAAAAGAAATGTCACCATCATCCGTGAAAATGGTAGTCAAAAGACGGTGAAGCAGGTCGACTTGGAAAATCATTCGTTTTTTCAATCTCCCTGGTATTATCTGCAACCCAACGATATTGTACTGGTCAATGTTGACAAGCGAAAATATCTATCAGAAGAAAAAAGAAGAAATCTGCAAACGACTGTTTCTTTGATTGCTTCTGTTGTTTCGCTAGGAATTATTCTAATCACGAACGTTTTTAAATTATAAGACAGGAATTAGATATGAACGAAGATCAAGTATTTAACGAGCGCCCCCAGAGTAACATCCTCACCCAGATCATACACAGGTACCTGCCTTTCTATCCTATGCTGATTGTTGCTGCTGGCATATCTTTAACTGTATCTTATCTCTACCTTCGAGCGCAAACACGTATTTATGTCGCGGCGGCCAAAGTA
>CANGBQ010000124.1 GCA_947451985.1 Chitinophagaceae bacterium
CCGAAAGAGCCTGCCACCATAATAGATTGACGCTTTTCACTGATCCATGTGGCAAAATACCTCTTGGGGTCAAAGTCTAATTTGGTAACGGTCAAATCAGAAAAATGCCTGGAAACCAATTCTTCAATATAGGGCTCGTCGGGAATGCCTCTATGCGGCTTTTCGGTGGCATACACCAATAAGGTTTTATTCTGAACCAGCTCCGGAAGCAAATAAGCAAATTGACGAATAGAAAATACGGATGCTTCAGAAACATCATAGCTCAAAATATTGGCAGTCGGACAGTCATATTTTTCTGGCACCACTAACACGGAACATTCTACACCATGTAAAGCTTCTTTAAGATAGGTATTGGGCTCCCCCAACCCCATATTTTCATAGAAAGACTCACCTCCAATAATCAATAAATCAGCAAAACGCGTCTCTTTTTTTAATTCGGGCAAGGCAAGATTAACAAAATCCTTTCGGACACGATATTCAATAGCATTTTTAAGACATAAATCTTCAAAGCGTCTCATGTTCTTCTCTAATACTTCAGATTCATTCCCCTCCATAACGGGTGCATACATCGGGCCGCCAAAACCATCTGCATAGCTCCACAAATTAGCGTATTGCAAATGAGGCAAGAAGACTCCGGTAAGCAGAATCGGATTCTTTTCATTAAGCTTTTTAGCAAACTCGAACGCGCCATCCGAAAAGTTGCTGTTATCAAACGCCAACAGAATTTTTCTCATATTATCATTTTGCACAAACATAATTTGAATAGATGAAAGCTTCAATGATAGTAGTCAATGATCATTTGACAGCTATCATTGAAAAATCAGAAAGAAAACTGGAATTTTAAACTCGAAAATATTTTACTCCATTTGTACGATGCTGAAAGAACTCACCATAGAAGAAGCCAAGGCCATTTTAAATGAAAAAGGATACGGATTTATTGGATGTAACGACGGTTTCAATACGTATATCTATCCTACCAATTATATCTATGATGGCAGACATATCTTATGTCAATCGATGCTCGCCTCAAAAATTTTGATGATGAGAGAAAATAAAAGAGTCTGCTTTCAGGTAGAAGCCCATAGCGAAAACATGTATAGAAAATCAGTAACAGTATTGGGTCAATATGTTGAACTGAAAAATGTAAGGGAACGCTACGAAGCAATAAAAAAGTTTGTTGAAAAAACAATGCATTTATCCATGAGCGAGGAAATAGAATACCTCCAATCCGAAAAGAAACAAATCTCACCTAAGGAAAATAAACTGTACAAGCCTGTTATTTACAAAATTTACATAGAAGAGATTAAAGGCAGCATAGAGACAGAGCATCATGTCACATTCTGATGGCTGTCATTGTTTAGGGCATCCCTCACAAATATCTTCGTGTTGGGTTTTTCATAGGATATTGGATATAAAAAACAGAGCTGGATTTCTATCCGGCTCTCTTGTTTTATGTATTCCTCAAAATAAACAAAGGTTGAGTCTTTATAAAATAGTGATAAATATCATTTCGAATCAACTACTCATCATTGTAGCAAGGATCGAAATAATAGATTTTGCAACTATAGAAAAAATAAAACAAACATGAAAACAAGTAACAAGATTTGGATTGCACTGGGAACAGGATTTGCGATCGGAACACTCTTAGGAGTTTTGTTTGCACCTGAAAAAGGGGCAGATACTAGAAAGAAAATATCAGACACCAGTACAAAATTATCCGAACAGCTCAAAGAGAAGGTTCAAAAAAGCAAAGAAAAACTAATGGCATTCAAAGAGGATGTAAAAGAAAGAATAGATGCACTCAACGAACAAGCTGAAAATATTATTTGATAGAAGTGAAAATTCAAAATGGTACCAGATGTTAGAAGAAACAACTGCTAGGGGAACTCAACTCTTTGAACATATAAAAAAATACATACACAATCGCCTAGAGTATGTTCAATTGTCTATTGCTGAAAAAATATCATTGATAATAAGCAATTATATAGCCCTTTTGCTTTGCTTGCTCCTCACATTGGTTTCGCTTACACTTTTTGGAATGGCGCTTGCATTTATGCTTGCAGAGATAACCGGAAAATATTATTGGGGTTTTTTAATTGTAACAATTATATACTTGCTGGGGGTACTGGGTTTATGGAAAATGAGAAAAAAATGGATACAAATGCCTGTGTTGAACTACTTGCTGGTAGAGATATTAAATAAGAAAGAAAATGAAAAAGATTCCTAATCAAGCGGCTTTACATGCAACGATGCAGGAATTAAAAACCGAAAGTGCCTTGCTGGAAAAAAAGATTAGAAATGATTGGCATGACGTAAAGAAAAGCCTGAGCCCCAGGCAAATGGGAATACAAATGTTGGCTAGTTTTTTGAGTCGTCCAATTCCTGTTATTAAAAGAAATAAGATTTCAGAAAACTTATCCGAACTCAGTGAAATCGGATCTGGTTTGTTGGTAGGAAGTATTTCAAAATTTCTCAAAAATATTTTAAATAAATAAAACAAATCATCATGAGTGTCGTAAAAGTATTAGAGGTAATGTCAAACTCAACCAAAAGCTGGGAAGATGCAGCTCAAACTGCCGTTACACATGCAGCCAAATCACTGCACAACATCAAATCTGTATGGATTGAAGACCAAAGTGCTGTCGTGGTCGATAATAAAATAACAGAGTACCGTACCACAGTGAAGTTGAGCTTCGAAATTGATTTGAACGAAAAATCAAAAAAATAGCAATATGTCTCTTGAGTTTGATCAATACGCAGCCAAAGGAAATGAATTAATCAATCGATTGGCAGAGGATCTTATGATTCCAAGGGATAGTGCTGGAAGGATTGTAAGGTCACTATTTCATGTACTCAGAAAAAGAATTAGCCTCGAAGAATCATTCCAATTGATTGCACAGCTTCCGATGGCATTGAAAGGAGTATATGTAGATGGTTGGAACCCGAATGGAAACATTGAACGGATTCAACACCTGAAAGAATTCTTGGACGATATCAGACTAGAAGATGGACCCACAGCAGGCTACGATTTTGGAAATGATGAGAGAGCAAAAGAAGCAGTAAAGGCCTTTTTTAGAACCCTTAGCTTCTATGTGAGTAAAGGAGAGATGGAGGATATTGCCGGGTCTCTTCCTAATGAGGTAAAAAAATTAGTCATCTCATCCATCGGATTGAGTAAACCTGTTTTATAAACCCATACCAATTAAAAGGAATGTCTCAACAGGCAATTGTTGAGCAATAATCAAAATGCATACCTCAATTTCGCTACTTAAAAAACTTGGCTTATGTATGTATCTTATTTTCTGCTTACAATATACTTATAGTCAATCAACACAATCTATCCCACAAGCCTTAGAAGCCATTCGGTGGTCAGCACTACCCTTCAAAAACCAAGAAATCATTGAACAGATATATACCCAGAACAATCTTCAGTATTTGTGGCTAAAAAGTGACTCCGAAAATATAACTGCCTTTTACGAACAATTGGCAAAAGCAAAATATCTAGGACTTGATTCTGCACAATATTCTTACCACAAGGTTTTACCTCATAAAAAATTATCATCTACCGGTTCAGATTCTGCTTTGCAGGATATCAGTATCACTTATTATTTCATAAGATTCTTAAAAGATCTAATGGCTGGAAATCATGAGGAAAAATGGCTGCAAGTGGCCTCGAATCAGACAGCCAATAACTATTTATACAATATTTTACAGAAAGGAATCATTCCCAAAAATATCGTGCAGGCCTGGATGCCAGCCGAACCAGCAGACAGTCTCTATCAATCTGTCAAACAGATGCTCAAACAATACCTGGACACTCTATCAACAGGCCATTTTACAGAAATACCTGTTCGATCTTCAATGATAAAAAGAGAAAATAAAGCTTTAATAAATCGCCTGGCGCAACTGGGATGGGGCAACACCAAAAAGGTATTGATATCGGATAGTAGCATTAAAAGAAATATTCAATTGGCACAAAAACAATTTGGATTGCTTCAAGATGGTAAAATCAGGACAACACTATTAAATGAACTCAATACACCTATGCGCATTCGCGCTCAATCATTGGCAAAAACATTGAATATTTTTCGATGGATAGGCAGTATGGAAAAAGAGGTTGTAACAGTGGTTGTCAATATTCCTTCGGCAACCCTATTGGCATTTGACCGGAAGCAGGTTGTATTATCCTCTCGCATCATTGTGGGCAAAAGAAGTACGCCCACCCCCACCCTTATCAGCAACATCAATGAAGTGATTTTGTATCCTTATTGGCATGTACCGCATAGCATAGCAATTCACGAAGTGCTCCCAGCAGTAAAAAGAAATGCTCAATACTTGTTGGACAATCATTTTGAAGTACTAGACAACAATGGCCGTATTGTTTCTCCTAAAAGTATTCAATGGTCTTTGATACATCCAGCAAACCTTACTTATACGTTTCGGCAACTAACAGGATGCGAAAATGCTCTGGGCTTAATCAAATTGAACTTTAAAAGCCATTTCAGTGTATACTTACACGACACACCCAACAAATATTTATTCCAATTCAATAAAAGATATTTTAGCCACGGCTGTATCCGGGTAGAAAAAATAAAAGAAATAGCAGCCTATCTCCTTCCCAAGACACGAGATAGCCTTGAAAAAGTAATAGTACAAGGATGTCTACAGCATGAAGAGCCTAAAACAATCCCGATTGAAAAAAAAGCCATGGTGATGGTCATTTATCAAACTGCCTGGTTTGACGACAAGCTTCAG
>CANGBQ010000125.1 GCA_947451985.1 Chitinophagaceae bacterium
GGGGATTTGGAAAGGATTTGTCGCCTTTGACAAAATATTCCCTGGACAACAAAACCTACTGGCCATTTCTTTTTTATTTTTTCCTACCGTCGTATTTTGGGGATCTGGCTTGGGGAAAGATTCACTTGCGTTGGGTGCCATTTGTGCTTTTATGGCAGCCGTGATCAGTGTGTTTATTACTAAAGAAAAAAGAGGACGAAATGCGCTTCTTATTTTGTTGATGGGATGCGCGTTGCTGATCATAAAATCCTACATCATTTTGGCTTTGATTCCTGCCTTGAGTATTTCACTTGCCTTGCTATATATCAAGAATCGAAAAAGAACCATTTCAAAAATATTGCTTACGCCTGTCGTATTGCTGGCGCTTTACTTTGCGGGGTTTTTCTTTGTTGAATATGTGAATCGAAATTTTGAGGATTTTTCAGCCGAAAACCTTGCAGACAGAATTGTAACCAGCAATTTGAATTTGCAGGCAGATGCGGGATCTGCCTTCGACTTAGGCATTCGGCCAGAAAACATCGGCGGCTTAAGCGATCTCGCCGCTTTTTTCCCAAAAGCAGTGGTGGCAAGTTGTTTCAGGCCATGGATCTGGGAAGCTAAAAATCCGGCCATGTTGCTTTCTGCTATGGAAGGATTTTTTTTACTGATTGTAGGTATTGTACTTCTCATCAAAGGAAAAATATTCAAAACCATTCAGATTATATTCTCCGATCCGCTGTTGATTTGTTTTCTTCTCTATGGTTTTGTGTTTTTAGGTCTAGTGGGGCTCAGCACAAGTAATTTCGGCACACTGGTTCGATATAAACTTCCTTGCATGCCTTTTGTGCTGATGTTGTTTTTGATTACTTACAAAAGATTGAGTAAAAATAAACCCCATGAACAATTGGATTGAACTGGTATCATTTGCGCTGATGGTATGGGTGGGCTTATGGAGGCTGCCAAGACTTTCATTTGTGAAAAATGCCGGCCTCACTCCCAATACCATCAGAACATTGCTACTGGTCAAAGTTTTTGTCAGCTTGCTTTTTGCTGGGTATGTATTTCAACTAGAAACACCGAACGACTACTTATTTTTTAACGCAGAAGGACTGAAAGAATACCAACTGCTTCGAGCCCATCCCACTCAATATTTGAATGCGTTTTCTTTGGATGCGCATCATTACGGATGGACAAATCTTTTTGGTGTAGACAAAAGTTTTTGGGCGAATGCAAGCTTCAGTCTTGTATACAAAACATTGGGTTTGTTCAATCTGATTACCCTGGGTAATTTTTTTACCAATACCTTGTTGTTCTCATTCTTTACTTTTTTAGGAATGGTGGCTTTATACAGGGCTTTTGTCAGTATCTATTCAGAAAATGCTACGCTTGTACAAGTGGCCTGCTTTTTATTGCCTTCCACTTTGGTTTATACCGCTTGCGTGCACAAAGACGGATTCGTTTTTGTAGGAGTTGCATTCATTTTTTATCTGCTGGCTCGGTTGGAAAAAAAATCGATTGGCAACCCTTTGAAGATTTATTTTTTGCTCATCGCTTGTCTTTTGACCGTCGGACTATTCAGAAGCTTTCTATTGATAATACTATTTCCTGCAGGTTTGGCCTGGTGGATAAGTAAGGCTATTAACAAAAATACAATAACGGTTTTCCTGAGTACATACATTTTATCAGGCATTGTTTTTTTTAGTTCTTTATATTGGGGCAGTCAATTGAATTTGCCTGAAGCAGTAGTACATCGAAAAGAAGCCTTCGAAAAATTGCCCAAAGGTTTTACCCATATTGAAATGCAGAACCTGCAACCTACGATCAGTAGTTTTCTTCACAATCTCCCTCAAGCATTGAATCATTCACTCCTACGGCCCTATGTATGGGAATACAATTCCTGGAGCGTACGATTGGCCGGATTGGAAATGATGGCATACGCATGTTTGATTGTTTTGTGTGTCTTTTTTTTTAAAAAAAACAATACCCTCTACCATCGATTGGTTTGGTTTGGATTCTTTGTATTTATAGGGATGATGCTGATGATTGGGTATACAATTCCCAATATTGGCGCCATTGTAAGATATAGAAGTATCTTTTGGGTATTGGTGATTTGTCCAATTCTATGCAGTATCGATTGGACAAGAATTAAAACAATGTTTACACGAGCTTAATTACTGAATACGACGCACCTGGTTGTTGTCGAGTAGGTATTCCTGCTGGCTTTCTTGACAGACGGCTTTGTTGTTTTGGTCAAACTTCAATCGATGACCGTATTCGCTCATCCAACCCACCTGTTTTCCGGGATTGCCTGTAATGAGTGCATAGGCAGGAACCGATTTGGTGACTACTGCACCGGCGCCAATAAAAGCATACGCACCTATTTCGTTGCCACAAACAATGGTGGCATTGGCTCCAATGGTCGCTCCTTTTTTGATTAAGGTATTTTTGTACTGATCTTTTCGACTGATGGCACTTCTGGGATTGATGACATTGGTCAATACCACACTGGGGCCCAAGAAAACATCATCTTCGCAGATTACCCCTTCGTATAAACTTACATTGTTCTGTACACGAACATTGTTTCCGAGAATCACATTTTTTCCTATGAAAACATTTTGGCCAATCGTGCAATTGGTTCCGATTTCCGATTCGGCCATGATGTGAGAAAAGTGCCAAATGGTAGTGCCTTCTCCAATCGAACAAGGATCGTCAATGGCTACCGTCGGGTGAACATAATAGGGCATTGAAAATTATTTAGATAATTGACTCAGGTATACTCCATATCCGCTTTTGTGGAGATTGGAGGCCAACTTTTTCAATTGAGCATCATCAATGAAGCCCATTCTCCAGGCTATCTCTTCAGGGCAGCCAATCTTTAATCCCTGTCTTTTTTCGATGACACGCACATATTCACTGGCATCGTGCAAGGAATCAAATGTGCCAGTATCCAACCAAGCAAATCCTCTGTCAAGTGTTACCACTTTCAACCGCGTTTGTTCCATGTATACCCTGTTCACATCGGTGATTTCATATTCTCCTCTAGGACTGGGTTGTATGTTTTTGGCAATGTCAACCACTGCATTATTGTAAAAATACAAACCAGGTACAGCGTAATGACTTTTGGGCTGAGCAGGTTTTTCCTCAATGCTAATGGCATTAAAATCTTTGTCAAATTCAACCACGCCATATCTTTCAGGATCGCTCACAGGATAAGCAAAAATCACTGCACCATTAGGGTTGGCAGCTTCTTGCAGCATTTTACTAAATCCACTTCCATAAAAAATATTGTCTCCCAATACCAACGCCACACTGTCGTTTCCAATAAATTTTTCTCCAATCACAAAAGCTTGCGCCAGCCCATTGGGCTTGGCTTGCTGTTCGTATACAATCTTACAACCCCATTGACTGCCGTCACCCAGCAAACGCATAAATTGAGACTGGTCTTCGGGAGTCGTAATCACCAAAATGTCTTTGATACCCGCCAACATCAATGTACTCAACGGATAATAAATCATGGGCTTATCGTAAATAGGCATGAGTTGTTTGCTGATTCCCATGGTAATGGGATACAATCTAGTGCCCGATCCGCCTGCAAGAATAATGCCTTTCATGTTTTTTATCTTTTGTTGTACTGGTCTTCGTAATACTTCTGATAATTTCCGCTGGTTACATTTTTTAACCAGTCCGTATTGGCCAAATACCAATCGATGGTTTTTGACAGTCCTTCTTCAAATTGCAAAGAGGGTGTCCAGTTCAATTCATGCTGTAATTTGCTGGCATCAATCGCATAACGCAAATCGTGTCCGGCTCGGTCTTTTACAAAAGTGATGAGCTGTTCAGCACTGCCTGCAGGTCTGCCCAGTTTTGCATCCATTTGCTTGCACAGCTCTCTGATCAGGTCTATGTTTGTCCATTCATTGTGTCCGCCAATGTTGTAGGTTTCACCCACTCTTCCATGATGAAAGATGGTGTCGATGGCACGGACATGGTCTTCTACATACAACCAATCGCGCACGTTTTCTCCCTTACCATAAATAGGCAGGGGCTTGTGGTTGATGATGTTGTGGATACATAGAGGAATGAGCTTTTCAGGAAAGTGAAAAGGACCATAATTGTTGCTGCAATTGGAGATTTTCACCGGCAAATGATAGGTGTGGTAAAAGGCCCTTACAAAGTGATCGGAAGAAGCCTTTGAAGCAGAGTATGGGCTTCTGGGGTCGTACGATGTTGTTTCATAAAAAAATCCTTCGGCTCCCAAAGAACCATATACTTCATCTGTAGAAATATGATAAAACAACTTTCCTTCCATGTTTCCTTTCCAATGTTCTTTGGCTGCCTGCAACAGCGAAACTGTTCCCACCACATTGGTGGTCACGAAAGCGAGCGGGTCTGTAATAGACCGGTCTACATGGCTTTCAGCTGCACAATGTAAAACGGCTGTAAAATCGTATTGATTGAATAAGGAGTGAAGAAAAGCTAAATCTGCGATGTCTCCTTTCACAAAAGTATAATTGGAGCAACCCTCAATATCTTTCAAGTTTTCCAAATTGCCGGCATAGGTCAGTTTATCCAAATTAACAATTTGATACTCCGGATATTTAGTGACAAAAAGCCTGGTCAAATGGGATCCAATAAAGCCTGCGCCGCCAGTGATTAATATTTTTTTCATAAAAAATTTCTACGATAAAAATACAAAATCTCCGCAATAACCGGCTTAAATTCAATTGAATTCAACACAATATTAAATACTGACTCTATTTA
>CANGBQ010000126.1 GCA_947451985.1 Chitinophagaceae bacterium
ATCCTGAATTGATTCAAAATGGCATGTTGAGTGATGCGGTGATTACAATGAGTAGTTTGAATTTGATTGCAGGCGAGTTGGATGCTTAATACAAAAACAGAAGCAGAATTTATAACAAGATGATACAGTTTAAAGAATCAAGTTTGGCAAGGGTCAATGAAATCATTGCTCGATATCCACAGGGTAAACAAAAAAGTGCCCTGCTGCCTGTATTGCACATGGCGCAGGTGGAATTTGGCGGTTGGCTGGATGTACCTGTGATGGATTATGTGGCTTCACTTTTACAAATTGATCCGATTGAAGTATATGAAGTAGCGAGTTTTTATAGCATGTACAATTTGAAGCCGGTTGGCAAATTTGTTTTTGAGGTTTGTCAAACGGGTCCTTGTATGCTGAACGGCAGCGATGACATTGTAGCGTACATCAAACAGAAATTGAATATTGGGGTAGGAGAAACCACGTCGGACGGCTTATTTACTTTAAAAACGGTGGAATGTTTAGGCGCCTGTGGGTATGCACCCATGATGCAATTTGGAAAAACATACCGTGAACACCTGACCAAAGAAAAAGTAGATTCTATCATTGAAGAGTGCAGAGCAAAAGCGAATTAATACAATGGGAAGAAAATTATTATTAGAAAAAGCACATGTTGAAGGCATTCGTCACTTTGATGTATATCGCCGAGAAGGTGGATACCGCAGTGTAGAAAAAGCTTTGAAGATGACACCTGACGCTATTGTGGAAGAGGTCAAAAAAAGTGGTCTCAGGGGAAGGGGTGGCGCCGGTTTCCCTACCGGTATGAAGTGGAGCTTTTTGGCAAAGCCCGAAGGAACCCCTCGTTATTTGGTGTGCAACGCAGACGAAAGTGAACCCGGTACTTTTAAGGATAGATATTTGATGGAGTTTATTCCTCATTTGTTGATAGAAGGAATGATTGTTTCATCTTTTGCGTTGGGCAGCAACACCAGCTATATCTATATTCGTGGTGAATACGATTGGATTGCCGACATACTTGAAGCCGCTATTGCCGAAGCCAAACAAAATGGTTGGTTGGGTAAAAACATTCAAGGTAGCGGGTTTGATTGCGAATTATATGTTCAAAGAGGCGCAGGTGCTTATATCTGTGGCGAAGAAACGGCATTACTTGAATCATTGGAAGGTAAGCGTGGCAATCCACGCATTAAACCGCCGTTCCCTGCTGTGAAAGGGTTGTGGGGTTGTCCAACAGTGGTCAACAACGTGGAAACACTGGCTGCAGTAGTGCCCATCATCAATGAAGGGGCTGAGCAATATGCAAGCATCGGTATCGGCAGGTCCACTGGCACCAAATTGATTTCTGCTTGCGGCAACATCAACAAGCCCGGCATCTACGAAATTGACATGACCATCTCTGTTGAGGAATTTATTTTCAGTGATGAATATTGTGGCGGCATACCCAATGGCAAAAAATTAAAGGCCTGCATACCCGGTGGATCATCAGTCCCCATTCTCCCTGCCAATTTATTGCTCACTACAGCCAAAGGGGAAAAGCGATTGATGAATTACGAAAGTTTAAGCGATGGTGGCTTTGCAACAGGAAGCATGATGGGTTCCGGAGGTTTCATTGTACTGGATGAAGACCAATGCATCGTTAAACATACCTATACATTGGCAAGATTCTATCGTCATGAAAGCTGTGGTCAATGCAGTCCATGCAGAGAAGGTACTGGCTGGATGGAAAAGATTTTGCTCAATATTGAAAACGGAAAAGGGAAAATGAGTGACATCGATTTGCTCTGGGATATTCAAAGAAAGATTGAAGGAAATACCATTTGTCCATTGGGAGATGCTGCTGCTTGGCCAGTGGCGGCTGCCATTAGACATTTTCGTGATGAGTTTGAATGGCACGTAAACAATCCTGAAAAATGCCTGACTGAAAATTTCGGACTCAGACATTATGCAGATCCGATTCATGTGCCGGTTGAAAAGAATTAAATTTTACTATTCAAGGTTGATTTATAATTTATGGCTGACGAAACAAAAACAATTAAAGTAACCATCGACAACATCACGCTCGATGTGGCGCCCGGTACA
Organism: Chitinophagaceae bacterium; assembly: GCA_947451985.1. GTDB lineage: Bacteria > Bacteroidota > Bacteroidia > Chitinophagales > Chitinophagaceae > Ferruginibacter. The sequence goes on from CANGBQ010000126.1 coordinate 2,074, forward strand.
ACCATCTTGAATGCTGCCAGGGAAATTGGCGGAGACGTTACGCCTCCTGCTATGTGCTACTACAGTAAGTTGGAAGGCAGTGGCGGGAAGTGCCGTACTTGTTTGGTAGAAGTGGCTGCTGGTTCGACTGCAGATCCAAGACCAATGCCCAAGTTGGTGGCCAGCTGCCGCACAACGGTTATGGATGGAATGGTGGTAAAAAACATCACCAGTGAAAAAGTAAAAGATGCACGGAATGGGGTGGTGGAGTTTTTGTTGTTGAATCATCCGTTGGATTGTCCGATTTGCGATCAAGCAGGCGAATGTCATTTACAAGATTTAGGGTATGAACATGGCAAGGAAGGAACTCGTTATCAGTTTGCCCGCAGAACATTCAAAAAAGAAGACCTCGGTCCTTACATACAATTGCACATGACTCGTTGCATTTTGTGTTACCGTTGCACATATGTAGCCGATCAGATCACCAACAAGCGTGTACACGGAGTAGTAGACAGGGGTGACCATGCTGCTATCTCTACCTATATTTCAAAAGCCATTGAGAATGATTTTAGTGGCAACATGATTGATGTGTGTCCAGTAGGTGCATTGACAGATAAAACTTTCCGATTTAAGAATAGAGTGTGGTTTACAAAGCCAGTGGATGCACATCGTACCTGTGATACTCCTGGATGTTGTGGCAAAGCAACCCTTTGGTTGAGAGGCGACGAAGTTTTCCGTGTCACTGCCCGTAAAGATCCATGGGGCGAAGTTCAATCCTTTGATGGCAAACCAGGTTGGATTTGCAATACTTGCCGTTTTGAAACCAAACAAACCAGCAGTTGGACAATTGAAGGATTGACCACCATCAGCAGACATTCTGTAGTAGGAGCCAATAAATACAAAACGCTTGAGAAGCCGAATGAAACGGTTCAAAAAGTAATGCATGGGGTATCCCCTAAACTGCTCATGGACATTCATAGCGTGAGTGACGTCAACAAACCATCGATTCACTTGAGTGAAATTGATCGTGCGGCAAACAGCAATGATTTTAAAAAATAGATATTCATTCTCCATCCAATAGGATAGAGCTAAAAAAATAAAAATGGTTTTAGCAATCGACATTGCCATGGTAATTGAGAAATTATTGCTCATTGTAGTAGTGGTTTCTGCATCCCTGGTTATCGCCATGTACACAACTTTTGCCGAAAGAAAAGTGGCCGCCATTTTACAAGACAGAAGAGGCCCCAACAGAGCAGGCCCATTCGGTTTGTTGCAGCCCTTGGCAGATGGATTGAAATTGTTCTTTAAAGAAGAAATCATTCCAAATTTCTCTTCTAAATTTTTGTTTATTATGGGCCCGGCTTTGGCTATGTTGACTGCAGTAATGACCAGTGCCGTAATTCCTTGGGGAGACAAAATACAATTGTTCGGCAGAGACATAACCTTGCAAATTGCTGATATCAATATTGGGATCTTATATGTATTTGGTGTGGTGAGTTTGGGTGTCTATGGCATCATGATTGGTTCTTGGGCCAGTAACAATAAGTTTTCATTGTTGGGTGGATTGAGGGCTGCTTCTCAAATCATCAGCTATGAATTAGCTATGGGCATTTCGTTGATTGCTTTGTTGATGATTACGGGGTCTTTGAGTTTGAAGCAAATGGTATTGCAACAACAGCAAGGACATTGGAATATTATTTATCAACCGCTAGGTTTTTTGATTTTTCTGATTTGTGCATTTGCCGAATGCAATAGAACACCTTTTGATTTGCCTGAAGCAGAAAATGAATTGATAGGAGGATATCATACAGAATATTCTTCCATGAAACTTGGATTCTACTTGTTTTCTGAATACATCAACATGTTCGTGAGCAGTGTGATTATGGCTACTTTGTTTTTTGGAGGATATGACATGCCTTTTGTGAATGAAGCCTTGTTTACCCCTAACATCGCTGCCTTGATTGGCATCGCAGCCTTGATGGCAAAAGTGGTGATGTTTTTGTTCTTTTTCATGTGGGTGCGTTGGACCATTCCCCGATTCAGATACGATCAGTTGATGCATTTGGGATGGCGCATTTTGATTCCCCTTGCCTTGTTCAATATGCTGGCAACGGGCGCTGCTATTTTGTATTTTAATAAATAAACAAACAAACCGATAATATTTTAGATGCAAGCATTAACAAATAGGATAAAAGCAGTCGATCGTCGACCCATGAGCTGGTTGGAGCGAATGTATTTACCTGCCATCATGAAGGGCATGTTCATTACGTTCAGTCACATCTTTAAAAAGAAGCCAACCATCAACTATCCTGAAAAGCAACGTCCATTCAGTCCGGTATTCAGGGGGCTTCATATTTTAAACAGAGACGAAGCTGGCCGCGAGAATTGTACTGCCTGTGGATTGTGTGCAGTAGCTTGTCCGGCAGAAGCCATCACCATGGAAGCAGCAGAAAGACAATCCGGAGAAGAACATTTGTACAAAGAAGAAAAATACGCTGCTAAATATGAAATCAATATGCTGCGTTGTATTTTTTGTGGATTGTGCGAAGAGGCTTGTCCAAAGGACGCCATCTACCTGAGTGAAACGTTCACCCCGGCAGATTACCAGCGCAAGCAATTCATTTATGCCAAGAATG
>CANGBQ010000127.1 GCA_947451985.1 Chitinophagaceae bacterium
GGTACATCAAGGTGCATGGAAAGGATTTACCGGTAAAAAAATAAAATACATTGTAAACATTGGCATTGGTGGCAGTGATTTAGGGCCTGTTATGGTGTCCGAAGCGTTGAAGCCATATTGGATAGAAGGGATACAGACATTTTTTGTCAGCAACGTCGATGCATCCCACATTGCTGAAACATTAAAAAAAATTAATGCTGAAGAAACCTTGTTCTTAATTGCGAGTAAAACATTTACTACGCAAGAGACCATGACCAATGCTCATACTGCTCGCGAATGGTTTTTACAACAAGGGGCTCAAGAAAAAGATATCGCCTTGCATTTTGTGGCATTGAGCACCAATGAAACAGCAGTCAAAGCATTCGGAATTGATCCGGCCAATATGTTTGTATTTTGGGACTGGGTAGGTGGACGCTATAGTTTGTGGAGCGCGATTGGTTTGTCTATTGCCTTGACCATTGGCTACGATTCTTTTGAAATGCTTTTAAAAGGTGCCTCTTCGGCAGATGAGCATTTCAAAACGGTTTCATTCGAAAAAAACATTCCTGTACTGATGGCCTTGATTGGCATCTGGCACCGCAATTTTTACAATGCCCCTACCGAAGCCATTTTACCTTATGATCAATACATGCATCGCTTTGCGGCTTACTTTCAACAAGGAAACATGGAAAGCAATGGAAAGTATGTGGATCGAAATGGAGAGAAAATTTCATACCAAACTGGCCCAGTCATCTGGGGCGAGCCCGGTACCAATGGGCAGCATGCATTTTATCAGTTGATTCACCAGGGGACTCAAATCATTCCATGTGACTTTATTGTTGCAGCACAATCTCACAATCCGTTGGGAGATCATCAACTGAAATTACTGAGCAATTATTTTGCTCAAACCGAGGCCTTGATGAATGGAACGGAGCACGCCAACCCCTACCGTGTATTTGAGGGCAACCGCCCCACCAATTCTTTTTTAGTCAAGAAAATTACGCCATACACTTTGGGACAGCTCATTGCTTTGTATGAGCATAAAATATTTGTGCAGGGCGTCATTTGGAATATTTACAGTTTTGATCAGTTTGGGGTGGAACTTGGTAAACAGCTTGCCAACCAAATCCTTCCTGAATTACAAGACTTGAAGGAGGTTACATCGCATGATGCTTCCACCAATGGATTGATCAATGCCTATAAAAAAATGAGATAACCCCATAAAAAAGCCTTCATATCTTGAAGGCTTTTTTTATAAATAATATTGATGAATTACCATTTATCTACTTCTTCGGTACTTCCATTGTCTCCGGCAGAAGCTTGAGATTCTTCGCGGGGAGCAGCAGGAGTTGTTGGTTGTTCTGCTTGATCTACCATATTTGTTCCAGCAGCTTGTTCATCGCCTTCGTAGGGTGTATCATGATTGAAAGCATCAAAATCGAAATCAGGCATCAATTCTGTCTTTACATGATCCACGGTTTCGTTCAAACCTTTCATAAACTTGTTGAAATCTTCTTTGTACAAAAAGATCTTATGACGATCGTAGCCATCAGAATCAAATCTTTTGCGACTTTCAGTAATGGTCACATAAAAATCATTCCCCCTGGTTTCCCTTACATCAAAAAAGTAAGTTCTTCTTTTTCCGGCCTTTACACGAATGCTGTAAACGCTTTCCATTTTTTTGTCGTTGTTTTCGTACGCCACTGTTGTAATGTTTTGTTTTAAAATTGAATTTAAAAGTGACTACAAAGTTATATTTGTTTTTGAAATGGCAAAATCTAAGAAAAATGACCATTTTAAGCCTATTAGCCTTGCTGCTGGCTTTCCATGGACTCCTGAATCTGTTGGGAATACATATCAAAATACAGCCCTTTTTGATCTATTAGACTAGCATGAGACCCTTTTTCAATCAATTTTCCCTCATTTAACACTATAATTTGATCGAAATTGAACAGATTCGTGATTCGGTGGGTGATTAAAATGGCTGTCTTTCCCTTTAGATATTCAGTCAGGTGGTGCAAGATGGCCTGGCTTGTTTTATTGTCGACGGCACTCAAACAGTCGTCTAAAATAATGATTTCTGCCTCTTTCAATAAGGCCCTGGCGATGGAGATGCGTTGTTTCTGTCCCCCACTCAACATCACGCCTCTTTCTCCGATCATGGTCTGAAAACCTTCAGGAAAAGACATGATTTCATGGTAAACACAGGCGTTTTTCGCCGCTTGAATGATCTCAGCTTCGCTGGCATCCTTGTTGCCAAATCGAATATTGTTTTCAATGGTATCGCTGAATAAAAATACATCCTGTGGTACATAGCTGATTTTTTTCCTAATCCAGGACGCAGGAATTTGTTCCTGCGGCTGACGATTGAATGTCAGGTTGCCTTTTTGCAAAGGATGCATTTTGAGTAATAATTGTGCAAGGGTGGATTTACCCGAACCCGTTTTGCCCACAATAGCCACTTTTTCTCCCTTTTGAATGTTCAGGGATATATGTTGAATGGCATGTATGCCAGTATGCGCATAGGTGAAGTCAATCTGATCCAACTGTATGTTGTCAAGAGTCGAAGGCATGACCAGCGGTTCTTTGTCTTGAACAGTAGGTTGTGTTTGCAGAAATTCATTGATTCTTCTTTGAGAGGCAATGGCCCTTTGGGTCATGCTGGCTGTCCATCCAATGGCACTTACCGGAAATGTGAGCAATTGAATGTACATGACAAATTCTGCAATTTTACCGACGCTGGCGCCCGGTACCTGGTGCACTACGTCAATACTTCCAACCATTATGGTAATCAGTGTACTCAGGCCAATCAGGAGTCCCATGCTGGGGAAATAGATCGATTCTGTTTTGGCAAGATTGAGCGCATGTGATCTGTATTGTTCACTGTTTTTTTTGAAGTAATGCAACATCGCTTTTTCTTGTACAAAAGACTTAATCACCCGAATGCCCGAATACGATTCTTGTGCATTGCTAGTAAGGTCGCTCAACAAAGATTGAATTTGTTCGCTTTTTTGATTGATGATGTTGTTGACAAAATAAATGGTAAAGGCTAAGAGGGGCAATGGACTCAATGCCACCAAGGTTAATTTCACATCAGAGCGCAACATGAAAAAAACACTGAAACCAATCACAGCAGCTAGATTGACAAAATACATGATGGCAGGACCTGTATACATCCGCACCCTGCTGACATCTTCTGTGATTCTATTCATCAAGTCGCCGGTGCTATGGGTTTTGTAGAAAGCAACGTCCAATTGTTGGTAATGAGAGTAGATTTCATTTTTTTGATCGTATTCAATCAGGCGGCTCATCACAATAATGGTTTGCCGCATCAAAAACATAAAGAATCCGCTGATGATGGCAATCATGAAAAGAATCAATCCTGCATACAGTATCTTGCTTTTGAAAGGAAGCTGGTTGAATGAATGAATCAGAAGAGATACCGTCCAGTCGTATCCTTTTGTATGGTGAAGTGAAGCCATGCCTGCAGCATGCGGTTGTTGGAGGCTACCCACCACCGTATTTACAATGTACCCTGTTAGTTGAGGGGTGAGAATTCTGCAGTAATTGGTTAGTAGGATAAAAAAAATGCCCAATACAAAGCGCCATCTATACTTCCAGAAATATTTATGTACTGCAGACAATTCCTTCATTGATGTAAAATTACACAAAAATTATGGCCATAAGAGGATAACATTCTTGTCAAAGCGCACTGGATTGTGATTACATTTGTTGTTCCTTTTAGACTCAAAAACAAACTATACTCATGAATGAAGCTTTTCAACATGTAATCGATTTCAGAAGATCCAACAGAAAATTTGACCCAAACGTTCTAGTACCTGACGAAGTGATTCGGGTAAGCTTGGAAAGGGCTATTTTATCTCCCAACAGCAGCAACATGCAATTGTGGGAATTTTATTGGATGCATTCCAAAGAAGCATTGCAAACCATGGTGCCGCTCTGCTTACATCAACAAGCCGCTCAAACGGCTCAACAGATGGTCGTATTTGTCACTCGAAAAGACAAATGGCGGGAAAGAGCGAAATGGAACCTTGATCGTGTCAAAGAATCGATTCAAGGCGAGCCCAATCCCGTTCAGAAAAACATTTTGAATTATTATGGTAAACTCATGCCCTTAATATACAGCAGTGACCCGATTGGCATCATGGCTACCCTTCGAAGAGCCATCAGTTTTTTCATGGGACTGCGCAAGCCCTTTTACAGAGCAGGTGGTAAAGCCAGCCAACGAGTAACGGTGCACAAATCTTGTGCTTTGGCTGCGCAGACTTTTATGTTGTCTATCGCTGCAGAAGGATTTCATTGTTGCCCCATGGAAGGATTTGATGAGAAGCGCTTAAAAAAAGCTTTGCAATTGCCTTGCGGGGCCGAAATCAATATGGTGATAGCTGTAGGTCTTGGAACCGAGGCGGGCATTTGGGGAAAGCGAAACCGTGTTCCTTATGATGAAGTGGTTATTCAGAAATAAGCCTTGTCTGCATTCTGTATTTGATAATCAATCGATTCTGTGGGGTATTTTTCAAAAAAATACCCCTATTTTTTGTTACTGAAACAATCAAACCTTACTTTTGCCGCGGAGAGATGGCAGAGCGGTCGAATGCGGCGGTCTTGAAAACCGTTGACTGTTACAGGTCCGGGGGTTCGAATCCCTCTCTCTCCGCATCATTTCTAACAAGAAATAAGCTA
>CANGBQ010000128.1 GCA_947451985.1 Chitinophagaceae bacterium
CAGATTTGGCTGCCCCTGTTGTTGAGTCTTTCCATGATTGTAGGTATGTATGTTGGCTTTAAAATTCATGACAATATTCCCAGCAGAAGTTTTTTTTACAGGGAAAAACAACGGCCGATTCAAGAAGTATTAGACCTGATTCAACAACACTATGTAGATGATGTTGAGATGGGGAAATTAACCGATACCGCTATTCAATCGATTCTGGAACATTTGGATCCGCACACAGTTTACATCGCTCCCAATGAATTAGAACAAATCAACGAACGCATCCAAGGAAGTTTCTATGGCGTGGGTATTGAATTTGATATTTTCAATGACACCTTGCATGTACTGCAAGTCATGAAGGATGGGCCTGGCAACAAAGCCGGAATCATAGCAGGAGACAAAATCATTCGCGCCAACAACCAAAGCCTCACTGGACCAAAGCTGACGGCCGACTCCATCCGATCCATCCTGAAAGGAAACAGAGGCAGCCAACTCAGCATTGAATTGATCAGAGGAGCTCAGTCAATCAAAAAAACGGTGGTAAGAGATATGATTGCGATCAACAGTATTGATGCCGCCTATATGATTGCTCCAGGAATTGGATACATTAAAATCAATGAATTTACTACCCAAACCTATCGGGAATTCATGTTGGCACTGCAAGGGTTGAAAAAGCAAGGACTTGCCAAACTCGTACTGGACCTGAGGGGAAATGGTGGTGGAATATTGGATGAAGCCATTGACATTGCAGATGAGCTTATCAGTGGCGACAAACTGATTACTTATACCGAAGGCCGTCATGCACCTAAACAGGAATACAGATGCAAAAGACCCGGGCAATTTGAAAACGGCCCCTTAGTTGTGTTAGCTGATGAAGGATCAGCTAGTGCCAGCGAAGTGTTAATGGGTGCGTTGCAAGACTGGGACAGAGCTACCATTGTGGGTCGACCAAGTTTTGGGAAGGGATTGGTGCAACAACAATACGATCTTTCCAACCGAGGTGCTTTGCGACTCACCATTGCCCGATATTATTCTCCCATGGGCAGAAGTATTCAACGTTCATATGCGAATGGCAGCAAAGCCTATTATCAGGAAATCGACGACCGGTTCAGCAACGGAAAAGCGGTTGGACAGGGTTCTGTTTATGCCGATTCTACCAAAGTATTCACCACCAGCGCTGGTAAAAAATTATATGGCGGCGGAGGTATTCATCCTGACTATTTCATTCCTGCAGACACTAGCCTATTTCAATCCGAAATCCTTTCATTGTATCAAACAGGCAGCCTTACACATTTCGCCTATGAGTTTGCCCAGCAAGAACAACGCTTGTTGGGTGCATACAAAGGAGCTAAGGCGTTCAGCGATTCTTTTCACCTGCAACCCCATCAATGGAAACAATTTGAACAGTTCAATCAAAAGGACACTTTGCACCTGTCATCCTGGACAACCAACGAAAAAGCTTTTGTTGAGAAAACAATCATTGCCGCCATTGCGAGAATGACCTGGGGGAATGAAGCCTATTTTATTTCGATGAACAACAAGGATTCCTATCTTGAAAAAGCACTTCAGCTCTTAAGAAAATAAGCTTACCGACGAGATCGCTTGAAAAAATAATACAGGGGAATTCCACTCAACATCAACAATACCCCAAAAAAAGTCTGTTTAGGCTGTTCGATACAAGTGTTGACCAGTAAGGCCAAAGAAAAAAGGATAAATAAAATCGGCACCACCGGGTATCCAATCAATCTGCCTTTGATCCTGCCCTTTTGTTTCATATAGATGAGCCCAAAAGCCAGCAAAGCATAAAACAAAAACCCAGCAAATACGATCAGGTCTGTCAACATATCAAAGGTTCCGCTGAACACGAGTACACAGCTGATGACCATAGAATACAACAATGCTATATGCGGGGTGTTAAACAACGAATGCGTGCTTCCCACTTTTTTGAAGAAAAAACCATCCTGCGCCATTTTGTAATACAACCTGGCATAAGTGATGATGAGTCCGTTTAAGGCACCAAAAGTGCTCAGCAGGATCAATACGGTAATGAACAAGGCCCCCTTTGAGCCCATCACCATTTCAGCCATGACACTGGCGGCAATATCATTTTCCGTCAGCGTACTGAGTCGACTCAATGGCAACACTTTCATAAACGCAACATTCACCAATACATACAAAATCATAACCAAAGACACGCCGGTAATGATAGCAATCGGCACATTCTTGGTGGGATTTTTAATTTCCCCTGACACGAAAGAAACATTCAGCCAGCCATCATAAGCCCAAAAGGCACTCAACATGGCTGCAAAAAAAGCGCCTAAAAAACTTGTTTTAAAAGACAGCGGCGAAGAGACAATGGTTTCGTGTATGCTTTCACGTGAAAAAGCAAAATAGAATCCAATCACAATCAGCCAGACCATTCCTATAATTTTTAGATAGGTAACTGTATTATTGAGAATAGCGCCTTTTTTCGTTCCCCGGTAGTTCACCCAAGTCAATGCCACAATCATAAAACATGCGATGCATTTAATACCTGCATTGGAGAATGGATAAATCAACCCTCCAATAGACCAATGACTCCAGGCTGCCAATGGATTGGCAATGGGGATCAGTTCATGAATAGACTGGGTAAAAATGAAAGCAATTGCCGCAATGGAAGCGCTTCCAATTATCGTAAAGCTGGCCCAACCAAAAATAAAAGCAGTGAAGTTGCCAAATACAATGCGAAGGTATTCGTACTCTCCGCCAGAAGCGGTGGTAAGCTCTGCCAACCCTGAAATGGTGAACGCCCCTAACATAGTAACCATACCCGCTACTACCCATGCCGCGATAATGGCTTGTTCACTCAATCCGGCTGCAGCCATGGGTGCAATTTTTTTAAAAATACCTGAACCGATCATAATGCCAGCTACCAACATGATGCCGCTCGTAACGCCCAGTACGCGTTGCAACGCACCACTCCGCAGCGAAGGATCAGATGAATTGTTTTTAATCATATCGGTTATGGGCTAGAAAGATTCAATCACACCAACTGGAATATTGAATAACATTCAAGTAAAACGAATATAATAAGTATTGAATGATTATACGATAATCCCGACTGATTTTTCAGGTCGCTAAAACTGCAAGACCATTCCAATAAAAAAAGGGAGCCGAATTGAAAATTATTACCTTTGGCCAAAATCATATACTTATGTGGTCAAATAGTATTTTAGATGCCATTGGCAATACACCTTTAATTCAACTGCACAAAACAACCAAAGACCTTCCTTGTACTGTATTGGCGAAGGTAGAATACTTCAATCCGGGCAACTCTATCAAAGACCGGATGGCATTGAAAATGCTGGAGGTGGCCGAGAAAGAAGGCAAGATCAAACCCGGCGGCACCATTATTGAAGGCACCAGCGGAAACACAGGGATGGGCTTGGCATTGGCCGCTTGTGTAAAAGGATATCATTGCATTTTTACCACCACCGACAAACAATCAAAGGAAAAAGTAGACATATTGAAAGCCGTGGGTGCTGAAGTGATTGTATGCCCGACCAATGTAGAGCCAGAAGATCCCCGCTCCTATTATTCCGTATCTAAAAGATTGGCTACTGAAATTCCCAACTCCTGGTATGTAAATCAATATGACAATTTAGCCAACCGCCAGGCACACTACGAACAAACCGGACCAGAAATCTGGGAACAAACCGAAGGAAAAGTAACCCATTTGGTGGTGGCTACTGGAACAGGCGGCACCATTGTGGGTACCGGAAAATATTTGAAAGAGAAGAACCCCAACATAAAAGTTTGGGCCATTGACAGCTATGGCTCATTGCTTAAAAAATATTTTGAAACTGGCGAACTAGACCAGAATGAAGTGTACCCTTATATCAGCGAAGGATTTGGAGAAGATTTTGTTCCTGAAAACTATGACATGAGTGTGATTGATGCCTTTACAAAAGTGACCGACAAAGACGGCGCCGTAATGGCTCGTCGCATCGCCAAAGAAGAAGGCATGTTTTGTGGGTATAGTGCCGGCAGTTGCTTACAAGGAGTATTTCAACTAAAAGACCAATTAAAAAAAGACGATGTGGTGGTTTGTATATTCCATGACCATGGCAGTCGCTATGTAGGAAAAGTTTACAACGACGAATGGATGTTGGAAAGAGGCTTCCTGGATGTCAAAACTTTCAAGGACATCATCAGCGCCCGTAAAAGCCAAAAACTAGTCAGCCTCACTCCTGATCAAAGTATTTTGGAGGCGATTGAATTGATGAAAAAATTTGACATTGAAAACATTCCTGTTTTTGAACAGGGTAAAAACATTGGCGCCATTTCAGAAAGCGGATTGTTTGATAAAATGCTTCACAATCCCGACATCAAATCATCCGCCGTGCGCACCGTGCTGGAAAAGCCCTACCCTGAAGTAGGCTTCGATACGCCAGTTGAAAGATTGAGCAATTACATCAACAAAGAAAACGGCGCTATTCTAAGCAAGGATGATAGCGGCTTGTATCAGATTGTCACCAAATACGACATTATTCAGAGTTTGTCGAAATAATCGGCAACGCATCCCGCTCTAACTAC
>CANGBQ010000129.1 GCA_947451985.1 Chitinophagaceae bacterium
TCACTCAACATGCCATTTTGAATCAATTCAGGATAGGCCTGGTAATAAATAAAACAGGGCCTGCGGAAATGCAAACGATAGGGCGTACGACCTCCATCACTGATTAAATAATATCCCAATTCGCCGTTGGCTCCTTCTACCGAATGGTATACTTCTCCGGCAGGAATATTGGTTTCGCCCATTACAATCTTGAAGTGATAAATCAATGCCTCCATTTTGGTGTAGACATCTTTTTTCTCTGGCAGGTAATAGGCGGGTGCATCGGCATGGAATACCTCCGCTTCGGCACCTTTGAAGGATTGTACTTTTTGATATGCTTGTTCAATGATGCTCAAGCTTTGCCACATTTCTTCATTGCGAACCAAAAAGCGATCATAACAATCTCCGGTGTTTCCAACTGGGATGGTAAAATCAAAGTCTTCGTAACTGGAATAAGGGGACTGCACCCGAACATCATAATCCACCCCGGCGGCTCTTAAATTGGGCCCTGTAAAGCCATAATTCATTGCTCTTTCAGCAGATATAGGTCCGCAACCAATGGTGCGCTCCATGAAAATACGGTTGCGGGTAAATAAGTTTTCAAACTCTTTTAACTGCGCAGGATAGCCGTTCTTTTTATCAAGAAATTTTTCGAGTTTTTCAAAAGCTGCATTGGTGAAATTTCTTTCAAACCCACCGATACGACCAATATTGGTGGTCAATCTGGAGCCACAAACCTCTTCATAAATTTCATAAATCAATTCCCTGAATTGCATCAAATATAAAAACCCAGAGTAAGCGCCACTATCTACCCCCACAATTGAGTTACAAATCAAGTGATCTGAAATGCGGGCCAACTCCATAATGATGATCCTTAAATAATCAACGCGCTTGGGTGTTTGCACCCCCAGTAATTTTTCGCAGGTAAGATGCCAGCCCATATTATTGATGGGAGAAGAACAATAATTCAATCGATCGGTAAGTGGAGTGATTTGATACAGCGGTCTTCTTTCCGCAATCTTTTCAAAGGCACGATGGATATACCCTACCGTAGAAGTTGCTTTCATGATGCGCTCCCCATCCAATTCCAAAATATTTTGAAAAACGCCGTGCGTAGCCGGGTGCGTAGGACCCAGGTTTAGAGTAGTGGTTTGCTTTTCAATGCTCCCTTCCGGTAAAAGTATATGTTCGCTCATAGTTTGTTAGTCTGTATTATCGGCCAAACATTTCGTCGTCCTTATCCACTCTGGTTTGATCTTCCAAAGGATATTCTTTCCTTAAAGGAAAATAATCCATTTCGTCCACATTCAAAATCCGAATCAAATTGGGATGACCTACGAAATTCACTCCAAAGAAATCATAGGTTTCACGTTCCATAAAATTGGCAGATTGATACAATGCAGTGGCACTGAATACATCTGGTTCTTGTATAGAAGTGAATACTTTGAAACGAATCCGGATATTGTCTTTCCAGTTGTGCAAATGATAAACGACTGCTAATTCAGCGCCTTTGTTCTCAGGAAAATGAACGGCTTGCAGATCAGTTAAAAACCTGAATTGAAGCTCGAGGTCATCAAAGAGAAATTGAAGCACTTTTAAGTTGATTTCTTTCGGACCTGTAAAAGTCAACATACCATAAGGCGTTTCCCAATTGGTTAACTGATCTCCAAATTTTTCGGTAAGCCTTTGCTGTATGATTTCGTTTGTCAACATGTACTGCTGGTTGTTTTGAAACTTTTTATTATTGGATGCCGTAGCTGTTCAAAAGATCTTTGTATTGATCGCTGTGCCTTCTTCTCAAACCCTCCGCATTCACCAGCTCCTGCACTTTCATAAATCCATCTAAGATGGCTTCTGGCCTGGGCGGACAACCGGGCACATATACATCCACTGGGATAATCTGATCGATGCCCTGCAATACTGAGTAGGTATCAAAAATACCCCCGCTGCTGGCGCAGGCACCCACTGCAATCACCCAGCGGGGTTCGGCCATTTGTAAATATACTTGCTTCAACACCGGACCCATTTTTTTGGCAATGGTTCCCATCACCATCAATAAATCGCACTGACGTGGAGAGAATCCAACCCTTTCAGAACCAAACCTGGCCAAATCATAATGACTGGCCATGGTGGCCATGAATTCGATTCCACAACAGCTGGTGGCAAAGGGAAGTGGCCAGATGGAATTTTTACGAGCAAGACTTACCACCTTCTCAAAGTTGGTGGCCATGAAGCCTTCTCCCATATATCCTTCTGGGATACCTTGAAATTTAACTGTATGATTGAATTGTACTGGACGAGACATTTTGAAAAATTTAATTGCTTGATATCCTTATTCCTCCCATTTCATGGCCCCTTTCTTAAATATATAAATGAACCCTGTCAGAAAAAAACCTACAAACAAAACGACGGCTACAAATCCACTCCAGCCCAGCTCTCTGAAATTAACTGCATAAGGATAGAAGAAAATAACTTCCACATCAAACAGAACAAACAAAATGGCCACTAGAAAATACTTGATGGCCATTGGCTGACGGGCGTTGCCCTTGATCTCTACTCCACTTTCAAAATTCTGAAGTTTGTCTGCTGTTTTTCTTTTGGGACCGAGCCAGTCGGACCCTACAATGATGGCAAAGACAAGACCGAGTGCAAAAAGCAACTGCAGGAAAATGGGCAGGTAATTAGCTGCGTTATTGACACTGATTTGGAGTATAGAAAGGGGCATATAAAAATGCTTTCTTTAATGGTTAGCAAAAATAAGGCAGTGGCACTAATATCCAATGCGGATTGTGATAAAATAACAAATAAAAAGCCCGTTGTGTAAACATAACGGGCTTTCAAAATTCAGTTCAAATGAAACTATCTTTTTGGTGGTGCGCTATTTCCCTTTGGCTTTCCCGATCCTGCTTTTTTAGGGGCTGATTTTGGATCGTTTTTACTGATGAATTCGCGATTAGAAACCAATTGTGCATCTGAAGGGTCTAGTGCAATGGCTTTGTCTAAGTAAGTCAAAGACATTGCTTGGTCTTTTTTGACATTGTAATAATACTCAACAAAGAATTTGTAAGCACCGATGAGTTGATTTTTAACCTTTTCCTTATCCGTTGCTTTTTCGCCTATTTCAATGGCTTTTTGATACCCTGGAACAGCTAGGCCAAGGGCGCCAGTGGTGTCAATGGCCGCACTCGCTTTGCCCATCATATAATAGCCGAAAATTTCATCAGGATACTTTTGAGTATACAGGTTGAAAGCAGCGATGGAAGAATCGTAAGCTCCTCCCCTGAAGTAATTGTAGCCGGTGTTGTATATGTCCGTTTTGGAAGAAAACCTTTTGACAGCAATGATTTTTTTGTACCAATCGGCAGCCTCTTTGTATTTTTTCTGCGCTTCATAATAGTTGGTCATAGTCTTACAATAAAACACTTTATTGGCCTCAATGGTATCCATGGCAACCGCTTTGTCAATCAGCAATCCAGCCTCAGTGGTAGCAGAAAATTTAAGCAACACATCGGCATATTGGTTGATATTGGCAGCAGTGACTTTGTCGGGAGCCTGGCGCTTGAAATATTCTTCAAACTGTTCCTTGGCCTTAACAGAGTCTTTTAGTCGGTTATAAGCCAATGCTTTTAAACTATACAAGCTGGCATATGGGTTGGCGCCCTCGGCCTGGATACAATCGTTGGCCTTGGTAATGGCTTCTTGAAAAAGTCCTTGGGCATATTTTAGAGAAGCTCTGTAATAGCAGGCTTTGGGGTCATCATCGGAATTGGCTAGCCATTTTTCAAAATATTCTGCTGCCCTGGGCACGTCTGTTTCGTAGTAGTAATTGAAAAGATTGTTATACACCGGCGCATAGGCAGGATCACTTTCTATAGCAGCAGTATACAATTCCATGAAGATAGGCTCCTGCCCTCTTCCTTGAGACTGATACATTCTACCTAGGCGAAAATTAGCTCTTGCATATTTTGAATTAATGGCAAGGGCTGCTTTATAGGAATTGTATGCATTGGTGCCATCTCCACTTTTTCTGTATGCATCTCCCAGGTTTACCAATACATCTGGATCGTTGAATTTCTTGAATTGAGTTGCCAATTTTAATTTTTCAATGGCATAAATTGGGTCACCATTTTTGGCGTCAGGGTTTCCGTTGGCAAAACCTATGGCGTTCAAAACAGACAAGCTTTTTCCCTGACTTAAGGAAATGGCTGCTTCGAAATGGTTGCGGGCGTCTTGAATCTTGCCTTCAATCAGTTCGATGTGGCCAATGCCTGCCATCAACAAGGTGCTAGAGGGCGCAGCCGAAAGGGCCGCCTGGTATATTTTTTTAGCCTCTTCCAAGTCCTTTACAGTGCGATCATCCGGCTGAATCATTGATTGACCCAACCAATAAACCGCCTCTTCATTGGCAGGATTGGCAGCCACCATTTTTTGAAAAACGTCTTTTGCACTTTTAAAGCGCTCATAATACATGAATTTCTTTCCCTGCTCTATCGACTGGGCAGACAACCAACTGGGTTGCAAACCCAACATCAACAACAAAACAATAATAATCTTCTTCATATGCATTTTCTTTTAA
>CANGBQ010000130.1 GCA_947451985.1 Chitinophagaceae bacterium
GGTATTGCTTTTCAAGTACAAGACGATTATTTGGATGCTTTTGGAGATCCCCAAAAGTTCGGCAAACAGGTAGGTGGGGATATTCTGGCCAATAAGAAAACATTTTTAATGATTCATGCGATTGAGGTAGCCAATGAAGCACAAAAAAAAGAATTGAATTGGTTGCTTCAGGGAAATGATCCTCAAAAAGTAGCCAAGGTACTCGCTATTTATGAAGCTTGCCAGGTAAAGGAATGGGCGGAGACCTTGAAAGAAAAATATTTAGACAAAGCGCTTCAGCATTTGGATGCCATCGCTGTGCTCCAAAGCAGAAAAGAACCCTTGGAAAAGCTAGCTAAGTTATTATTACAAAGAGAATCTTAATTTTTTATGAGCAAATCATTATTCAGAACCAAGAACATCAATAGTATCATAGCCGAAGGATCGGATGCTTCGCATGGGGGCGGTTTGAAAAGAGTGTTAACGGTAAAGGACCTTACTTTTTTTGGCATTGCTGCCATTTTAGGTGCCGGCAGTTTCAGCAGTCTTGGAGGGGCGGTTTTTAATGGAGGGCCGGGAGTAGTTGTTTTATTCATCATCACGGGCATTGCCTGTGCCTTCACTGCCTTTTGTTACTCAGATTTTGCCAGTCGGATTCCGGTGGCCGGAAGCGCCTATACTTATGCATATGCGAGCTTTGGCGAATTGTTTGCCTGGATCATTGGTTGGGCGCTGATCATGGAATATTCCATTGGAAATATTTATGTTTCTTATAGCTGGAGTGATTATTTCACTTCTTTAATGGACAAAGTTCAATTGCACATACCAGCTTACTTGAGTACTAGTTACATGGAGGCAAAGCATGCCATAGAAGCTGGAACAAAAAATGAAGAAATTCTTTTCGCTTGGAACCATTCGCCTGTCATCGGCGGAATCCGAATGATCGTGGATGTGCCTGCGCTGATTATCAATATGCTCATTACTTACTTGGTATATCGGGGTGTCAAGGAAAGTAAAAATTTCAGTAACCTGATGGTGATTCTGAAATTAGGGGTGGTGTTTTTAATCATTTTAGTAGGAGGGTATCTTGTTTTGCACAATGGGCTGGTGTCGAATTGGATGCCTGAAAACAATGCTGGTGTAAAATCATTCATGCCCAATGGGTTTAGTGGCGTCATGGCTGCCGTTGCCGGTGTGTT
Organism: Chitinophagaceae bacterium; assembly: GCA_947451985.1. Taxonomy (GTDB): domain Bacteria; phylum Bacteroidota; class Bacteroidia; order Chitinophagales; family Chitinophagaceae; genus Ferruginibacter. Next base: position 1,179 of record CANGBQ010000130.1, read on the forward strand.
CTTTGCATATATTGGTTTTGATGCAGTGAGTGTACTAGCAGAAGAAAGCAACAATCCTCAAAGGGATTTGCCCAGGGGAATGATTTATTCGCTGGTGATCTGCACCATTATCTATATTTTATTGACCCTTGTATTAACAGGAGCCGTGCATTATGCCCATTTTGAAAATGTAGGCGATCCGCTGGCTTTTATTTTTGAAAAACAGAATTTAAATGTGGGTTGGATGCAACTGTTGGTGGCTGTTTGTGCGGTGGTCGCCATGACGAGTGTGTTGTTGGTGTTTCAGATGGGACAGCCTCGAATTTGGATGAGCATGAGCCGTGACGGATTGTTGCCAGGTATATTTCAAAAAATACATCACAAATACAAAACACCTTCTTTTTCTACGATTGTGACTGGCTTGGTAGTAGGAGTGCCCATTATTTTTACCGATAAAACCTTCGTGCTCGACTTCACCAGTATTGCCACCCTTTTTGCATTTGTATTGGTATGTGGAGGCGTTTTGTTTTTGCCTCGTCAGGCAAAGGAAAAAGGAAAATTTCATTTGCCCTTTATTGGCTCCAGGTTTATCTTGCCGATTTTGATAGTGGGTGTGATGCTGATTTTGCATTTGATGTCCAATCATTATTTTGCCGACCTGTTCAATTTCAATGTTGACAATGCCACGCTAACGTATAATGTATCCGCCATAGTTTTTTGGACAGTTTGTATTGTTCTTTCGATTGGGGCGCTCATCAAAAACTGGTCATTGATTCCATTGATGGGTCTGATTACTTGTTTGTATTTGCTTACAGGAATGACAGCGATGAATTGGGCCTGGTTTGGCAGTTGGCTGCTACTGGGGCTAGTAGTTTATTTCTTGTACGGTTATAAAAAGAGCAAACTCGCTTTGTAATACATTCTTATAATTTTTTCATGTTCAACCTGCTTTGTGAAATACCAAATTGGCGATAAAATCATTGTGCTGCATTCTGATGAAGAGGGCAGGGTTGTCGAAATGATCAATGACCAGATGGTGATGATTGAAGTGAGGGGAGTTCGCTTCCCCGCTTATATGGATCAAATCGATTTTCCCTACTTCAAGATGTTTACGCAGAAAAAGACCTTTGAAAAAAAGAAGCTGCACATCGACCAGGTTAAAAAAGAAAAGCCAGCGATGCGTTCAAAAACAGGAGCAGGTGTGTTGCTTCACTTGGTACCAGTTTTTGTTACTGATGTATTCGACGATGAGATAGTAGATCGGTTGAAGGTCTATCTCATCAATCACAATGAAGAGGCTTATTCCTTTTCATATAATTTACTTCTCAGTGGCAATGAAACATTTCAGCACCAGGGAATTCTCGACAAACAAACAGACTTTTATTTACATGATATAGATTTCGAAGATGTCAGCGATGGTCCGGCTTTTTCATTCGAATTCTCATTGCAGATTCCTGATAAAAAGAAGGCGCCCTATTATGAAAGAGAAATAAAATTAAGAGGAAAGCAGCTTTTTAAAAAAATAGAAGAATTAAAAGAAAAGAACCAGCCTGCTTTTTCTTACGAGTTGTTTTTAGTCTATCCTGATAAAACGATAGAAGAAAAAGTCGACCTGTCCAACCTGGGGAATGTAGGGTTCAGAATCATAGATGCCAGTCGATTCAAAGAGACATTGCCGCCACCCAGAACGGCTGTCGACTTGCATATAGAAAAAATAACGGATCAATGGGAGTCGTTACCCAGCAGTGAAATATTGATGATTCAATTGAATGAATTTGAGAAATATTACAACTTGTCGGTGGCGCACCATCAACCCAGCTTGATTGTGGTACATGGAATCGGAGAGGGTATATTGAGGGAAGAAATACACCAAATGCTAAAAAGTCGAAAAGAAGTCAAAAGTTTCGTCAATCAATACCATCATCTATATGGATATGGAGCTACCGAGATTTTTTTCACGTATTGAGGTCGTCCTTTTGGGAAGGTGCGTTTTTGAGTATACTATTCAGGGCAATCAACCCCGCCATTCCTGCTATTAATGAAGCGAATAAAATGGCAATCTTTCCCGTAGCAATTTGTTGTGGGTCGGAAAATGCAAGCAGTGTAATAAAGATGCTCATGGTGAAGCCAATACCCGCCAATAATCCGGCCCCCAGAATATGCTTCCATCCTAATCCTTCGGGCAGTACACACCAGCCAATCAATACTGAAACACTGCTGAACAACACGATGCCCAATGGCTTGCCAATGACTAGTCCTGCCAGTATGCCAATCCCTTCTGCTGTAAACAAGCCTTCGCTCCAATTGGACCCAAAAGCAATGCAGGTATTGGCCAAGGCAAACAATGGTAAGATGATGAAAGCAACCGGTTTGTGTAAATAATGTTGAAGCCGGTAAGAGCTGGTATTTTCTTCTCCATTGCCAAAAGGAATCACAAATGCCAATAGCACACCGGCAATGGTGGCGTGAATGCCTGAATGCAACATGCAGTACCACATACCAATTCCTCCAATCAAATAGGGGGCCAAGGCATGCACTTTCTTTCTGTTCAATATAAACAGCAGCAACCATAAGATGCCTGCAATACCCAAATACATGATTGAAATGGAACTCGTGTAAAAAATGGCAATCACCAAGATGGCGCACAAGTCATCTATTACGGCGAGTGCAGTCAAAAAAACTTTTAAAGAAGCAGGTACTTTATTGCCGAGTAGTGCCAGTACTCCAATTGCAAAAGCGATGTCGGTTGCCATGGGAATGCCTGCGCCACTTTGGGCGGATCCTCCATAGTTGAAATACAGATAAATGCCTGCGGGTATCAACACGCCTCCAATGGCACTGATGATTGGGAACAAAGCGTTTTTTACATCTGAAAGCTCACCGATGTATACTTCTCTCTCCAGTTCAAGCCCGATTAGTAGAAAAAAGATACTCATCAGCCCGTCATTGATCCAATGGGTGAGGCTATGACCACCGATGTTTGTTTCCCAAAACTGAATATAGGATGCTCCCGCATGGCTATTGGCAATCAACAAGGACAAAAGAGTACAAAGGATCAGTAAGAACCCTCCTGTTTTTTCGCTTGTAAAAAAGTCTTTAAATAAACTCGTGAGCTTCATTGATTTGGCTTTTGACAGTTAGGCAAGTAAGTGCTTGAGAATAGATTATTCCCATCATTAAAAATAAAGCTATTTTTGCATTTCTATCAGCCGGTCATCGTTCCGTTCAATCGGAAAGGAAAGTCCGGACAGCAAAGGGCAACGCACCGGTTAAGCGCCGGCTTCTCTGGAAGCAGAGAAAGAGACAGTGCCACAGAAAATAACTGCCTAAGTATTGGTTTTGCCAATAACGGTTAAGGTGAAAA
>CANGBQ010000131.1 GCA_947451985.1 Chitinophagaceae bacterium
AATCGGTCATTGAAATGATTTACAGCCATGGTGTTAAAATGATACTATACAGCACTGATCAATCTCTCCAAACAGAAACGCCTTCACTGCAATTGGAGCAGATATCGATGTTTTTTCTGCTTTGCACAATGGATTTCCTAAACTGCTGGTAACGTTGGTTGTGCCAAATCTCTTTGAATGAATGTTGTTGAAGCGAACCCAATGGATGATCGGCATCTTTGTCAAAACAGCAGGGAACCACCAGTCCATCCCAGGTGATGACATTGGCATGCCACAACTTCCAACAACGATTGGCCAATTTGTTTTTAGGTTCGTATACACCGGCCGCATTTTTTTTATAGCGACTGAACTTAGAATTGTTTGGAATCAATTGGTTGGGATCGGTTTCGTAATCGTATACCTGGGCTGTTTTGAACCTCACTTCATCTACTCCAATCTCTGCGGCCAATTTTTTGATGTCCTCCAATTGGTGTTCGTTGGGCTTCACCACCAAAAACTGAAAGAAAACAAAAGGCGTTGAACTATTCAATTCCTTTTTCCACTTAACAATGTTCTTTGCACCTTCTATGACTTTGTCCAATTTACCTCCTACCCTGTATTGTGAATATACTTCTTGGGTGGTGCCGTCAATGGAAATAATCAATCGATCCAAACCACTTTCCACCGTCTTGCGCGCGAGCTCGTCTGTTAAATAATGCGCATTGGTAGACGTAGCCGTATATATATTTTTAGAAGAAGCGTATTGCACCATTTGTAAAAAATCAGGATTAAGGTAAGGCTCTCCCTGAAAATAAAATATGAGGTACATCAGGTGTTGATGAACTTGATCAATGGTTTCTTTAAAGAAATTGTTTTGAAGCATTCCGGTGGGTCTGGAAAAAGACCTCAATCCGCTGGGACATTCCGGACAACGAAGGTTGCAGCTGGTAGTGGGTTCAAAAGAAATAGAAATGGGATAACCCCATTGAACCGGCTTGCTGGTCAGTTGAGTAATGTAAAAACTAGCCCACACTTTACAGGCATTCCAAAGGCGTGCGAATGTCAATTTGCGCAACAGATTGAGCGCGTCTTTGGTATTGAATTGGGGCATATCAACAAAATTACTAGTAATTTAGCTTATCCCTGTTAAATTCAATTGATCATGGAAGAAGATACAAGAGCTTTTTTACTGTTGATAGTGAATACCATTGCCAGGGTCCTGTTGTGGATGATGGTACAGGTGTTCATCGGCATTTACCTGGGATATGCTTTCTTTGACGACCAAGCTAGCTGGCAAAACATGGCTTATTATGGCTTCTTTTTACTCACTCTGTTGTGGCTGCTAAAGTACCTGAAAGGAAATTGGAAAATTTAATCTAGCTGCTGTGGTCTTGCACAATGACCCAACGATGTCGAATCTTTTTAAACAGCAGTGTAAAGTGACCTTGCAGGTTTCCCATTGATCGCAACAACTGCCATTTGCCGATTACATTATAATACTTGGAAGATAATTTGCGAATACTAAGAATGGTAAAATTCAGTTTTCCCATGGCTGCGGTGTCAGGATAGCCTCTTTTGTAATTGTTCAACGTGTTGCGCCAACCATGCGTCACCCCAGTCTTACCAATGAACAACAAAGAATCACTATTCCAATAAGTGTCCATGAAACACTCTATCTGTCCGCTATTCCAGCATGTCACTTGTTGATCCATGGAAGCGCGAATGATTTTCTCAACACGGGATTGTCCAGCTGCAGCCACATACAAGAAAAATAAAATTCCAGAAAGAAGGTATTTTTTCATCTGTAATCAATGTTTGTGGTGAGGAGAATGACACTTATTACGGGTGCAATATTTGTAATTGAGATAATGCGCCGAAATGATCAATACAACCGCTATGGCCAAACATTCATATTGAATCGAAATCAAAAATTGTTTTGCCACCAAAAATAAAAAGCCAATCAAAAAAATACAGATGGGGCGAAAAGATTGATGGTGTTTTATATAGCCGTGAACCAATGAAAAAATACCCACGGCAAAAGCAAGGGCAATCATTCCCCACTCAAAAAATGCATTGTGTACAATGTTCACGCCAAACAATGGCAGCATGGGGACCACAATAGGTAAAAATCCACAATGAATGGCGCAGAGAATAGACGTCATGATTCCTACTCCATCCCAGTTTAATTTGATTTGCATCTGATTTCAAAGATATTAAATATTTGCAATATTGTTGCAAGTTAGCTCGAAGAGAATGTGGTCAGATAGCAGGCTAACAGAAATCATTCGTACCTTTGCTCTTGCAATCATCTCTACAATGAAAAAGAATCGTATTTGGATTTATGTCGCTTTTTTCGGTCTGTTGTTGGGTGGTTTTTACCTTGCCATTCGAATGGAACAGCCTTTTAACGAGGCCCCATTACCAGTGATCAATAACACAATACCTAACTTTCAATTGACAGACCAAAACGGAAAGTCTTTTACTCCCCGCAATACCGAAGGGAAAGTGTATGTGGCTGAATATTTTTTTACTACCTGTAAAGGAATTTGTCCTAAAATGAATGCCAATATGCGCAGGGTGTTTGAAGCTTTCAAGAACGAACCCGACTTTATGATTGTGTCCCACACTTGTATGCCGGAAGTAGACAGCGTGTCTTTATTGAAAGCCTATGAATCAAAAATGATTCAAGGCGATTTGCAGCAAAACCGCGATGGATCTTACAAAATCATTGTTGATTCAAATGCAAGCGCAAAACCGCTGGCCAACTCCAACTGGAAATTTGTAACAGGAAATAAAGAAATGCTGTATGGCTTGGCCAGAAAAGGATACTTAATAGACAATGGAAAGCCCGATAGTACCCAACGAATCGAAAATCAGTTTATCCATACACAGTTTTTTGCATTGGTGGATCGATATGGACGAGTGAGGGGTATTTATGATGGTTTGATCGAAGACGATATACAGAAATTGTTAAAGGACATTCCCGCGGTGATGCAAGAAAAAGTAGACCATACAAGGTTTTTAAATGGATTCAGCAATTCGCCCAATTAATCATGGAACAAAATCTTTCTATATTAAAGAAAAATAGCCTTAGTGTCACTGAGGGCAGGTTGAAAATTTTGGATCTTTTTTTAGAACAAGAAGACGCTTTGGCTCATGCAGATATAGAATTAAAAACAGCAGGCGCTTTTGACAGAGTAACTGTATACAGAACACTGCAAACTTTTGTAGACAAGGGAATCATTCACCAAATACCTACCATCGACAATACTGTGTTATACGCTTTGTGCAAAGACAATTGTGCCGCAGGTCATCACCACGACGAACACGTTCACTTTGTTTGTGATGGTTGTGGAAAAACAATTTGTCTGGATGATGTCATGGTTCCAAAAGTGAAATTGCCCAAGGGCTTCAAGCCCTCTGAATCTGCTATGATTGTACATGGCATCTGCAATGAATGCAGGTAATGGATTAACAATTGTCCATTTCTGTTTTCACAAATTCCATCAACACTTTTATTTTTTCAGGAGAAAAATCAAATTCCAATCCGGCAGTGGCATATAGCTCGGGCAAGGTTTTGGTGCCGCCCAACTGCAAGGCTTTGCAATAATTTTCAATGGCAGCAGATTTGTTTTGCTTGTACTGCATCCACATGCCAATGGCACCCAGCTGAGCAATGCCGTATTCAATGTAATAAAAAGGTACTTCAAACAAATGCAATTGACGTTGCCAAGCATTGCTTCTATATGGCATCAGCTGGTTGTAGTCGATGACGCTGTCTTGATAGGTTTGTAAAATGTTTACCCAAGCTTTCGTTCTTTCTTCGTGCGTGTGAACAGGATGTTCATATATCCAATGTTGAAATTGATCAATGATGGCAATCCATGGGAAAATGGTAATCACGCGTTCCAGCTGATGAATCTTGGCTCTTTTCAAATCGGCTGGGTTGCTAAAAAAAGTATCCCAATGGTCCATGCTGAATAATTCCATCGCCATGCTGGCTACTTCGGCAATTTCCATCGGATATTCTTTAAAGCCATTGAGTTCTAAAGGATGTGCCAAAAATGAATGAATGGCATGGCCTCCTTCATGCACCATCGTAGTCACATCGTGCATTTGTCCGGCAGCATTCATAAAAATAAATGGGGCGCCGCTTTCTGCCAATGGACAATTGTATCCCCCGGGGGCTTTCCCTTGACGACTTTCCAGATCCAGGTGTTTTAATTGATTCATCTTGGACAAGCAATCGCCAAAAAATGGATCCATATTTTTAAAACAATCGATTGATTTCTGAAGCAATTCCTCGCCTGTTTCAAACGGATGTAATGGCTGGGCGCCCATCGGTTCTGCCTCCAAATCCCAAGGCATTAATTTGTCCACCCCTAGCGCTGCTTGCTTTTTAACGTAAATATCATTGACCAATGGCAATACATGTAGTTTCACGGCCTCGTGAAAACGAAAGCAATCTTCTTTGGTGTAATCGAATCGACCCAACTCTTTGAATCTATAATCTCTATAGTTGTCAA
>CANGBQ010000132.1 GCA_947451985.1 Chitinophagaceae bacterium
GTATACCGCATTGCGCAAACGGTTGTATTTGGCGAGGGCTGCTTTTTGTTCATCTGTTAAAGCAGCATAGATATAAAAATTGGGCAGGGTAGAAAGAATGACGGTGTCTCCTTGATAGATAGTAGCCAATACGTTCAATGTATCATACTGTCCGGTTTGAGCAATAGATGATTGAGTCGCCATCCAACAGAGGACAATCATGGCCATTCGTTTTATAAAAGCGGTATGGTGCCGACAATGCATCAATATAAAATTACAAAAACGATTTTATTCTGAATGCCTTACCTGGTAAGGTAGCCTTAAAGAAATGATAATTTTACAACTAGTTGGCCAGCAAAAACATGTACATCAATGCCCCGGCAATCAAAATGAGGGCAGCAGCAGTAAATGCATTATTCCACTGAAGCCTTTTTGCCAGGCTCAACAAGATCCCAAGTGCCATCACAATCAATCCAAGCCATACCAAGTTGATATAGGGGAATACATAGGCTTTAACGGTTACAAAATCAATTAGGCTATTGGATTCTTTAATACCAATTTTAATTTTTCTTCCTTCGCCTATGCCCATGAAGCGCACATATAAATTTTGAGCATAGAGCGTGTCGTCAATGGAAATCACCCCGATGCTGTCGGCTTTTAAAATGGGTCGGGCTGTATAGCGCATGCTGTCTTTGCTGACAAAACCAATCTCTGCCATCAAAGCAATTTCGTTTGCTCCTAAGGTGTATTTGGCGCTGACAGGATTTTTCTCCACTTTTCTTAATACAAAAAATCCGTTGTTGTAAAATCCGCTGTCACCTTCGGCTAGTTCAGTGATTTTGAATTGGGCAGTATCTGTATTATTGGCTTGGTTGATGGCATAGGAAATGTAAGTGAAAACATCTTTGGTCAGAGAAGACTTCGTGTCAGGATTACTGCTCATGTTATTGTCCTTCATCAAATAGACGTCAGGTTGCAACCTGAAAGCGGTTGATTGATTGTTAGAACTGTCTCCCTTTTTTTTGAAATTCAGGTAATAGAACTTTCTTCCTTTTTCATGACCGGCAGAATCTTTTGAATAGGTGACCTGATATTCACCCATAGTGGTAGGAACATCTCGAATGAGTGTTAGATTTTCCCGCGGATTGTCCTGCTGCTTGGACATGGGATCTTTGGAAGTTTGCACATTAATTCCATTGACACTGCTGTCACTGATTACTATTTTATTACTACTCGAAATCAGCATACCTGCAATCATCAAAGAGAATCCGACATGTGAAACAGCTGCACCTGCATTTCGAAAATTGTTTTTCAATACCAGCGGAATGTACAAGGCATTTGCAATTACTGCATAGAAGGCACAGAAAAAAGCGACATAAATGGCGCCTAAGAAACCTGTACCGTGTTTATAATAGGTAAATGGGTACACGTAAAATAAAATACTACTGAGGCATATCGTTATCAATAAGGGCAACAGCATTTTCTTTCTAAAGTAGGGGCCAGGGGTAGATTGGTACTTCAGGTATTGTGTGATGGCAGTTGTCAAGCCAATCAGGATGGCCACCATGATCATGACTTTGTTGTAGACAAATTCAGGATCCTGCGGCATTGCCAAAGGACCTTTGTGTATGGCGATGATTAGGTCTTTCAGCAAAGGCGTTTTGCTGTATACCGGAATAGAAGTCAGTGCAATGATAAAGAGAGCGGCGATAAACAAGATCAATGCTCCTAGGTACATCCAGAATTCTCTGGAACTCATTTCTTCTTCAGTTGCAATCGTTGGTATTTGTTTGTAATGAACAAAGAACAAACTGAGCATGGGTATGGCAAATGAAAGTACAAATAAACCAATCATGATATTGATGGCTTTCCCTGCTTCTGTAAAAGCATGCACAGAAGTGTCTCCCAAAATGCCGGTTCTTGTCAGGAAGGTAGAGTACAATACAAAGCAAAACGTTAGGATAGCAAATAAATAGCTTGCCCGAAGGGATCGTTGGGTTGCCTTGAATATAAGCATGCAATGCAAGCCTGCTATCAGCATCAACCAGGGGACCAAAGAAGCATTTTCCACCGGATCCCAGGCCCAATATCCGCCAAAACTCAACGATTCATAGGCCCATTTGCCGCCCATCATGATGCCCACGCCTAATACACATGCGCTGAGCAATGTCCAAGGCAAGGCTTGTTGAATCCATTCAGTATGTCTTTTGGTTTGAAAGCCTGCATAGGCATAAGCAAAAGGAATAATGGTAGAAGCGAAGCCTAAAAACAAAATGGGTGGATGTATAACCATCCAATAGTTTCTAAGCAGCACGTTTAATCCCATTCCGTCTTTGATGAAACTTAAATAATTGGGTTGACTGAAAATGGGGCCTACAATTTCATCTCGGGTGAGCGAAAAAGGGCTATTGCCAATGCGTACATCAAAAACATATATACCCAGTATCATCAACAATAGGAAAAATTGTGCCAAGCTAATCACCGTCATTACCGGTGCATGCCAAACGGATTGCTCTTCATTTTTTTTGGATCGGTGAACCGCGATGAGCGTGATGCCTAATATAGCATGCCAGATAGTCCAAAGTAAAAAACTGCCTTCTTGCCCTTCCCAAATGCAGGCCAATAAATACTTGTATTCTAATTCTTTCGATGCATGCTTATAGGCATACATGTATTCATAGTAATGATGAAAACAGATATAAAAAATCACTGCAAAGATGGCCAAGGTGCTCATGGCTTGTGCCCAAAAGCTAGCATTGCCCAATCGTATCCAATTGTTTTTTTCGAGGGTATCCGCCTGTCGAGCAGCATTGAAATATGAAACCAGGGAAAGCAAGGCAGCCACAAAAGAGATGATCACAAACAAATGACCCAATTGGCCCGGCAATAAATGTTCACCTTCAAATTTCATGACTTCTTTTTTTGCTATTGAGAGATGGTCTGTTGCTGCATGTTTTTCTCCAGTGTTTTTTTATCGTCTTTGTATTTACTGGGACATTTCAGCAGAATGTCTTTGCATTCGAAATAATCTTTTTGCATTTTCCCTTTTAGCACGATGCGTTCGCTTTTTTCCAAATCAGTGGGCTTGCTGTTGGCATATATAACTTTGGTTCGGCCACCTAGGCTGTCCACGGCATAAAAAGAAAGGTAATTAGGGTTCTTGATGGGATCGTATTCAATGGGCGCTGTTTTGTCCAGTTTGGCAATCAAGTGCACGAACTTCCCTTGTTTTTGTTGGGCAGAAGCGATGGTATCGTACGTAGAGAAATCAACTGAAAATACCAAAAGCCCAACGATCAATGCGGCGATGCCAAATAAAATGACAATATGTGATTTTTTCATAGTGTTGATTTCTCCGCAAAGTTAAATTAAATAGAACTTGGATGGCATTTATTCCTATTTTTTTATCTTCAAAAACAATCTTCATTTATCTTTGCGCTACAATCAATTATCCCCATGGCAGATCTGTCCAACTTCGACCCCAATTCGGTAGGGAACCCCAACAACAATATTTTCGGATTGCCTTTTACTGAGGAGGATGCCCGATTGGTAATATTGCCCATTCCCTGGGAAGTGACCGTCAGTTACAATGCAGGGACAGCCAGAGCTCCGGATCACATTTTTACCGCCAGTTTGCAAGTAGATTTATTTGATCCCGAATACAAGGATGCCTGGAAGCAAGGATTTTTTATGCGTAGTCCCGACAAAAAGATCCTGATGAAGAGTGACTATCTGAGAAAAGAAGCAGAGTTATACATCCATTACATTTCGCAGGGAGAGCCTGTGGAGAATAATAAATTTATGTGCAAGACTCTGAAAGAAATCAATCAGGGAAGTTTGTTTTTGAACGATTGGGTATATGAACAAACCAAAGCCTTGATGGCCAAAGGGAAATTGGTAGCCTTATTGGGCGGAGACCACAGTACACCCTTTGGATTTTTCAAAGCCATTGCAGATCATTATGACGATTTCGGTATTTTACAAATAGACGCCCATTGCGATCTAAGAAAAGCATTTGAGGGTTTCAATTATTCACATGCTTCTATTATGTACAATGCCCTTGAGCAAATTCCTGCTTTGAAGAAACTGGTACAGGTGGGTATCAGGGATTATTGTGAAGAAGAATTGGATTATATACATCAAAGCAATGGGAGAGTGGTTACGTATTTTGACAGGGACATCAAACACAGGCAATATGAAGGGGAGACCTGGAAAAATATTATTGACGAAATAATCAATCATTTGCCGCAACAGGTGTTTATTAGTTTCGATATCGACGGATTGGATCCTAAATTGTGCCCCCACACCGGAACCCCCGTTCAGGGAGGTTTTGAAACAGAACAAATCTTTTATTTGTTGCATGCCATCCATCGTGCAGGCAAAAAAATCATTGGTTTCGACCTGAACGAAGTAGGTGTCAGTCCCAATGAATGGGATGAGAATGTGGGTGCGCGGGTTTTATATAAACTCTGCAACTTATTAACGGCTAGTCATCCGAATAATGGATAAATTCACCATCA
>CANGBQ010000133.1 GCA_947451985.1 Chitinophagaceae bacterium
AATAGGGTCATGATAAATAGGGTTGGCTGGGAAATACCCAATAAGATTAATCGGAAAGAATCAATTTACTTGGCAGCAATAGTGGCATCTGGCCCCCAATCGTTGTTCAATCTAAGCACTTTTTCAATCACCTCTCTCACACAACCCTCTCCTCCTTTGGCAGCAGAAATATACGAAGAGATCTGTACGATGTCTGACACCGCATCTGATGGGCAACAAGCCAATCCCACCCATTGCATCACTGCATAATCGGGCATATCATCCCCGATAAACAATACCTGACTGGCATCCAATTGACGTTCTCTTATCAGCTCTTTTAGTAAACTAGACTTATCAGTTACACCCAAGTGAATTTGTGTGATTCCTAACTTTTGCAAACGATTTTTTACAGCCGAATCTTCCGCCCCTGATATCACCACCACTTCATATCCCTTTTTAACAGCTAGTTGTAGCGCATACCCATCTTTGATATTCATGGTTCGCGCCATTTGTCCATCCTGCAACAACAACAAACTGCCATTGGTCAATACACCATCCACATCCATGGCAATTAACTTGATTGGTTTGAAAAGGGACAGCACGTTCATGGTAGAAAGATTTTATTTATTTCTGATTGTCTCTCCATTCATACACCCAAGTACTCTGGATCATCTCTAAATGCCCTTCGTTACTTTCTTCGGGCTTACCAGAAAAGTTGGGTATTTCCAACACCCATTTATGCAAATCAGTAAAGCGGATTCGATAAATTTTACTTTCGCCAAAGTCATCACCGAAACGTTCGTATAATTTCATGGCAATGTCTTCGTAATCGTTCCAGTGAATGGGCAATTCAAAATTCATACAGTTGGTCGTTTAAGATATTTCTTGAAAAGGCTATTCGCCCAAAAACTGTGTTTGATCAGGTAGTGTCACTACGATTTCTCCTTTTCCTTCCTGCAACAAGCACTGACATCCCAATCTGGAATTCAACCTGGGGCTTACCGCACGATCTATAAAATCTTCTTCCTTGTCGGACAATTCTTCTATAAAAACTTCCCCTTGGTCCACATACAGATGACAGGTACTGCAAGCGCAAACGCCGCCACAATTGTGGTGCAATTCGATATCGTTTTTCAAAGCCACTTCCAATAAAGACTGATTGGCTTCAATATTCTGAAGGGTGATGGGCGCTAATCCTTTCTGCTCAAACTTAAACGTAATTGTATACATACCTGCAAATTTCGAGTTGCAAACCTACATGAAATTACCAATTCAGTGAAATCTTGTGCGAGCAAATGAGCATTTTTGGCTCATAATGTTTAATTTTAAACAAATACAACAAATCCATGGGTGCAAAAAATCCTTTATTGTTTTGTCTCTTGAGCGCCTTTACTTGCCTTTTGGGTGCTTGTGGCAACAACCCTTCTGATGCACCTGTTGAAAAACATCCGCCTATTGTCATCAAAAAAGACATCCCCAATAAAGAAACCCCTACTCCACAAAATGCACCCATCATCAACTTATCGGATACCGTTTCTTTGGCTTGCAATGTTTTGTGTATCAAAGACAGCGCCATCAACAGTCAGCGGCTGAGTCAAAAACTCACGCTTATTTATGGAGAAAAGTTGCAAGCGATTGTAAAAAAGAACAAGGCAAAAATGATCGGCCCGCCTATGGCTTGGTACAAAACCCAGAAGGCCCCTTTCTTTTTTGAAGCAGGCATACCTATTGATAAAAAATCAATCAAGAAATTACCCAAGGGCGTCATCCTTAAGCACTTGAAATCCGACAGCGCCATTGTAGCCCATTATTTTGGTCCCTACGAAGAAACGAACCAAGCATACACGGCATTAAAAGATTGGATGAAAAGCAAACATAGGCAAGCGTCAGCCCCTCCCTTTGAAATGTACGTGGGCGACCCCTTAGACAAAGACGGAAAGCCAATTGATCCTTACAAAGTACAAACGGATATTGTTTTCCCCCACCATTAATCTTCCGGCATTATTCGGCTGGATTCATAATGCTGTCTGTCAACCGAACATAAGTGGTTCGCAAAGCAGGATGGTCTAAAAGAATTTTCAAATGTTTCTCAATCGTCAGTATATCCCTCCTGATGGCGGGGCCGGTTTGCACCGCAGAGGGCAGATGCGCTTGAACCCGATTGGCTGTTTCCATAATCAAGGGCTTCAACAAATCAAAATGTAGATTCTCTTTGTTGCAAAAGGCTTCTGCCAATGTATATAAGTGATTGGTGAAATTGCTGACCAGCACTGCAGCGATGTGCAATTTGATTCTGTCTTCATCGGTGGCCACTTCCACCGAATCAGACAATGATTGAGCAAAATCTTGAAGAGTGGACAAGGTTTTTTCATTGTTGGCATCAATCATAAAAGGGATGGGCGGAATCACCTTCATTTCTTTTCTGAGGCTCTGCAGTGGATACAGCACGCCATATTGTGTTGACATATATTTCAACACATCTTTGGAGAGAGAGCCGGCGGTATGAAACACGGGCTTGTCGCCAAAAGCTACTCCTTGGAGGGCTTCCTGCAATGCTCCGTCCGAGAGTGCTATAATATATATATCAGCAGAAGGATCGGGTCCAAGTTCCCAATCTGCGGCCTGGGCACCCAATTCGCCTGCCAGCAACTGGGCTGCTTGTATTTGACGGCTCATCACCTGAACCACCTCATGCTGCTGCCGTTTGATCAGTCTGCCCAAAATGGTAGCCACATTTCCGGCACCAATGATTCCAACCTTCATAGAACAGTCATTTAATAGAATGAAAGTACAAAAAAGAAGGCATTTTTCTTTCCAAATACGTCTTTTCTACCTTTATCCATCAGCGTAAAAAAAGTTGACCGCCGTCATCGCAAAACAGAAGAAAAAATTTGATTTTTCAATTTTAAACTAATATTGCACTAATCTTGCAGTGATTTTTTTTGATTGTTTATTGCTCAATGCCATCACCAAGCCGACATTGAAACTGAACAAAAAAAACAAAAAGCAACACTGAAATTATATTATCAAAGTGAGTATAGGTAAGGCTTTTAAAGAAATTAATAGAACCCATGGCGAAAAATTTATTGATTGTTGAGTCCCCGGCAAAAGCCAAAACCATTGAAGCGATTCTTGGAAAAGACTTCGAAGTGAAAAGTTGTTACGGACACATCCGTGACCTGGAAAAGAACGACATGGGAATCGACATCAAAAATCATTTTACCCCAAAATATATTGTACCCGCTGAAAAAGAAAAAGTAGTAAAGGAATTAAAAAGCCTTGCAAAAAAAGCAGATGAAGTATGGCTGGCATCGGATGAGGACCGGGAAGGAGAAAGCATCAGTTGGCATTTGGCGGAATTGCTCAACCTGGATCCTTCCACTACCAAACGAATTGTCTTTCATGAAATCACCAAGCCCGCTATTCAAAAAGCCGTACAAACGCCCAGAACCATCAATATGAATTTGGTCAACGCCCAGCAAGCCAGAAGAGTATTGGATCGGATAGTAGGTTTTGAGCTCAGCCCTGTACTATGGAGAAAAATTGGCCAAAAAGGCGGTCTCAGTGCAGGCAGAGTGCAAAGCGTGGCGGTGAAGCTGATTGTTGAGAAAGAAAGGGAAATCAATCAGTTTGTTCCTGTAAGCAACTTTAAAATAGAAGCCTTTCTGGCAGCCACCGATATACACCAAAAAACCATTGCATTCAAAGCTGAAGGTGCTAAATACAACCAAGCTGATATTGCAGAAAAATTTCTACAAACCTGCATAGGAGCCTCCTATTCAGTTAAAGACATTCAGGTTAGACCCGGAAAAAGATCTCCTGCCCCTCCTTTTACCACCTCCACGTTACAACAGGAAGCCAGTCGTAAATTGGGATATGGAGTGAGCAAAACAATGCTGTTGGCTCAAAAGCTATACGAAAGCGGAAAGATTACCTATATGCGTACCGACAGCGTGAACCTGAGCGACACCGCCATGGAAGCTATCAAAAGCGAAATTGAAAATAGCTATGGCAGCCAATATTTGCACGTTCGGAAATACAAAAACAAGAATGAATCTGCTCAGGAAGCCCACGAAGCCATTCGCCCCACATACATGGATCAACATTCGGTTGGCGACCCCGATTTGAACAGACTGTACGAATTGATCTGGAAAAGAACCATTGCGTCTCAAATGAGTGACGCCAGTTTTGAGAAAACCACCGCAAAAATTGGAATCAGTACCAATCAAGAGGAACTGACCGCTAGCGGAGAAGTCCTAAAATTTGATGGATTCCTGAAAGTATACCTGGAAAGTACGGATGACGAAGAAAATGAAGGCGAAGGCGAAAGCAGACTCCCCAACCTGACGATTGGCCAATCCCTGCAATTCAATCAAATGACCGCCACTGAGAAATTCAGCAAACACGCTGCG
>CANGBQ010000134.1 GCA_947451985.1 Chitinophagaceae bacterium
AATCATACTTGTCCTTTGAATGAAAATCCTGAAGAGCTGAATGAATGACATGTATTTGATTTTTCCACGGCGACTTCTCAATGTTTTCATTTGCTTGTGTCGCAGCCTGTTCATTGATTTCCACTATGTCAATGGACAATGCATTTTCTTGAGCAAGCATCAAACTCAGTAGTCCTGTACCTCCTCCTATATCCAATCCTCGCTTTGCTGCATCCCATTCGGTGTTTTTGGCTATCCAAGCACCAAACAAACAGGCATCTGTACACACTTTCATGGCGCACTGGTCCTGGTGAATGACAAACTGTTTGAATTGAAAATATGAATTGGACAAGGAAAAAAATTAAATAGCAACTAAACAGGTAAACGCCTCAACAACTCAACATCTCCTAACCCCATTCTGCCCGGGCAGTGGAGGTGACAGATAAATCAACAAAATCATTAGCCAAATATTTGTAATAGCCTGTTATTGCTATCATGGCTGCATTATCCGTACAATATTCAAATTTGGGAATAAAAACCTTCCAGCCATTTTTAGCGCCCAATTCTTGAATGGCCTGACGAAGTCCGCTATTGGCACTTACACCCCCTGCTATACAAACAGAGCGAATGCCTGTTTCTTTGGCTGCTTTGGTCAATTTATTCAAGAGAATGGTAATAATTCTGTGTTGAACGGAAGCACAGATGTCCGCTAGATGGGCTTCAATAAAAGCATTCTTTTCAACCTCGCTCACTTGAATGGATTCTTTGTACACATGGCTCTTTCCTGCGTTTTGTAAAAAATACAAAATGGAGGTTTTCAAGCCTGAAAAACTAAAGTCCAGCCTAGGAATGTTGGGTTCGGGAAAAGCATAGGCCTGCGGATTGCCTTCTTTGGCATATTTGTCAACCAATGGCCCTCCAGGATACGGCAAGCCAAGTATTTTGGCTGTTTTATCAAACGCTTCACCGGCTGCATCATCGATTGTTTGCCCTATGACTTTCATTTGTAAAGGAGATTCACACAAAACGATTTGGGTATGTCCGCCGCTAACGGTCAAGCACAAGAACGGGAAATCAGGTTTTGGATCTTCAATTAAGTTGGCAATCACATGGGCCTGCATGTGGTGAACTGCAATCAGGGGCTTTTCTAAGGCCAAAGACAAAGACTTCGCAAATTGACCGCCTACCAATAAGGCCCCAATGAGGCCGGGTGATTGAGTGAATGCAATCGCATCGATCTCTTTGATGGAGCAGCCTGCATTTTTCAATGCCACATCCACGACCGGGACAATATTTTGCATATGCGCCCTGCTGGCCAATTCAGGTACAACACCCCCGTATTGCTCATGGATTTTTTGAGAAGCAATCACATTGGACGCTATTTGCCCATTGATGCATACCGAGGCAGCTGTTTCATCACAAGAAGATTCTATAGCGAGGATATTGACTTTCAATTCGATATGTTTATTACTTATAATAAAATTACTAACTTCTAATGGCTTTCACCGGATCCATTTTGGCAGCCCTGGAAGCCGGAATAATGCCCGCCAAGATGCCCACTACCAAGCAAATAATAACAGTTACCAGGATCATAGGAGCTGATAAAAATACAGGGAATTCCAAAGGTCCAGACAAGATTAACGTTAAAATATACACCAGGAAAAGCCCAATGGCGCCGCCAAGAATACACAAAATGCTTGCCTCCAACAAAAACTCGAACAAAATGGTCGAGCTTTTGGCACCAATAGCCTTTTTAAGCCCGATAACGGAGGTTCTTTCCTTGACGGTCACGAACATAATATTGGCGATGCCAAACATGCCTACGACTAAGCTAATTCCTCCGATAATAGACCCGACGATGTTGATGGTGACAAAAGACTCGGAAATGGCTTTGCTGAATGCCTCTACACTGTTTAAGGAGAAATTGTCCTCCTGGGTAGGACTGAGGCGTCTGATTTGCCTCATAATGCCCCTCAGTTCTTGCATGTAGCCTTCGGTGGTAATGTCAGCTCTACCCTTGGCAATCAAAATCGGGTTGGCAAAATTGGGGTCATACAGCTGCTTGGCAAACTTATTATTAATCATAATGCAGCGATCATAGTCCCAACCAATAAAACTTTTTCCTTCTTTTTTGATCACGCCAATTACCGTCAGTTTTTTACCCTTCACATCAATGTGTTTGCCGATGGCTCTTTCGGCAACACCAAACAGGTCTTCGGCATTGACATATCCTATAATGCAACTGTTAGAGCCAGCATTGAATTCAGATGTAGAAAAATACCTGCCTGCGGCAAATTGAATCGGCTGCACATTGATTTGTGATTCGTTGATGCCATAGACACGCACATCTTCCAACACATCGTCCTTGTATGAGATATTGGTAGCCGTTTGCAGTAAATAGGTGATTTCATCTGTGAGCAAGGAACGCTCTTTAATCAAGGAAGCTTCTTCCAGTTTCATCACGGGCCGCGCCCTCAGTTTCCACATGGGCTTATTGGGTGCGCCGCTGTAATCCCATTTATCAATGTAAATGGTATTATTACCCAGACTCTTTACTTCGTTTTGGATATTCTGTTCCAGACTGTTCACGGTGGTCAATACTCCAATGATGCAAAAAATACCAAATGCCACCCCCGTTAAGCTCAAGGCCGTTCGAAGCTTATTGACCTTAAGTTCTTTAAAAGTCAATCTCAAAGCATTTTGCAATATGCTGATAGAAGTAAGCATCTAGCAAAAATACAACAGTTGCAGCTGAGACGAGCAGGAAATTGATGAGCGGGCCGCTGCGGAGAAAGTTAAATAAGTTTAAGGGGTTCAACGTTAAACGTTAAATGTTGAACATTGAACAACACTTACTTCCCCCATCCAAACCAGTCGTTGCCATTGGCATAGAGCATCAATCCTAATAATAAAATCATGCCGACGATTTGGGCGTATTCCAAGAATTTTTCACTGGGTTTACGGCCAGTAATCATTTCTATCAATGTAAACACCACATGGCCACCATCCAACGCTGGAATAGGGAGTAAATTCATAAATGCCAACACAATGGAAAAGAAAGCAGTAATGGTCCAGAAATGTTCCCAGTCCCAGCCATTGCCTGAAAAAACAGAGCCCATGGCTTTGAATCCACCCACACCTTTATAGGCACCCGTTTCTGGAGATAATATTTTTTTGAATTGATCAATATAGAAACCGAGTTCTTCGCCAGCCCTTTTGATCCCTGCAGGAATGGCACTGAAAAAGCCATATTTGGTCACGGTGTATTTGTAAATACCCAAACTATCAAATTGTTCAGGAAGGTTGGGTGAACCAAAACCAATTCTTCCGTTTTCAGCCAACAGGGTATTTAGTACAATTGAACTATCCTTGCGTATAACCGTCAGCGATACCATTGATCCCTTCTTTTTTCCTTCTATGGCTGCTGCAAATTGGTCATAGAAATCAGTAGACGTGCTGTCAACTTTAATCACTTGATCGCCTGGTCTTAATCCGGCCTTATATACAGGCATAGAATCTTCAACACGAAGCACAAACACCGGCACTCGAGGGCTGATCAAAGGCGTTTCAGATTTCTTTCTCTTCTCCACCAATTTCCCTATCAAATCAACCGGCATATTCAACTGCATTTTCTTGCCTTCTCTTTCAATAGTCACACTGCTGTCTGCAATCAATATTTTTTTCAATACATCCGTATATTCTATAACGGGCTTGCCGTCTACAGCCAATATTTTGTCGCCATTTTGAAATCCAAGGTCTTTGAACAATGGATCATTAAAAGAAATGCCATATTTCAGTGAATCCACTTTGATGTTTTTATCACCCCACACCATCAAAATCATGGCGTAGATCACAAAGGCCAACAATACGTTGACGGTCACCCCGCCAATCATAATGATCAATCTTTGCCAAGCTGGCTTGCTTCTAAATTCCCATGGCTGGGAAGGTTGTTTCAGTTGTTCCTTGTCCATGCTTTCGTCCACCATGCCTGCAATCTTCACATAGCCGCCCAAGGGTAGCCAGCCAATGCCATATTCTGTTTCTCCTTTTTTCTTTTTATACAGCGAAAACCAAGGATCGAAAAACAGATAAAACTTTTCTACCCGACACTTGAACCACCTGGCTGTAATGTAATGACCAAACTCGTGAAGAATCACCAGGATGGAAAGAGATAATAACAATTGAGCCACTTTGAGTCCGATGCTAGACCAATCAATCGATAATATTGTCATACACATGGCGCTGTTTGCGCAGATTTGAATAATGAGTAAAATTTATAGTTTCATCAATGCCGCCGCGAATTCACGTGCTTCGCCATCGCTTTCGAAATATTGTTCCAAACTAGGCTTGTCGATATACGCTAAGGCGTCCATCGTTTTTTCCACCACTGCTGTGATGTCCAG
>CANGBQ010000135.1 GCA_947451985.1 Chitinophagaceae bacterium
CAAACTCAAATCATTTCTACGATCATACTTGGCCGGGTATTTCTCTCCAAAATTCAGTTCGGGGAATTTCCTCCAAGTCCAGCTGAGGGTATATCCCAACCAACCGGTAAACCTGCCTTTGACTTTGTTGATAAACAACTCTGTGCCATAACTCCAACCCTTTCCAAACACAAAAGAGTTCTCCGTATCGTCCAGGGTATTGGGCGTATAGCCATCAGAATATTCAATCTGGTTTTGCATATCCTTATAATACACTTCCAGAGAGGTTTCATACATGTTGTTCTTGAAATTCTTAAATAGACCCGCAGCATACAACCAACTAATCTGGGGTTTTACTTTATACGTGCTAGGCACCCACAGATCGGTGGGCAAGGTAGTGCCCGCATTGCTGACCAGGTGGATATATTGAAAATTTTTGACGACAGAGGCTTTCAGAGAAGTTTGATCATTGAGTGCATAGCGCAAAGACAACCTGGGCTCTATACCTCCGTATGTTTTGATGGGTTGCCCTCTTTTATACAGGGTACTATCGATGCGGTTTCCATTGGCATCTTTGGTGTATAAAGTATAGGGGCCTACTTGCTGGAATCCGGCCAATCGTATCCCTGTATTGATTTGCAAAGCAGGCGTTACTTCCCAGTCATCCTGGATATAAGCAGCCGCTTCATGGGCATATTTCACCTGGGCATTCTGCGGATTGAAGATGATTGAATCCTGTTGTCCACTGACTACCGATGGAGTGAAACGATGGTAAGTATAGAGAGCACCAAATTTCACTTTGTGATTGGTGTAAGGATAGAAATCAAAATCCTGCTTCAAACTAATGTCACGGATACCGGAAGCCAGCTTGACTTTAAAATTATTTTGTGCGGCACTGAAGGTGAAATTGTAATTATTAAATACGCCGGTGGTGTTGGCAAACAGCCTTTTGTTGAATACATGATTCCATCGAATGGTTCCGGTGGCGTTGCCCCAGGGAATGTTCACGTCCAAGCTTTGTCTGCCATTCACAAAATCAAACACATCTCTTCCAAAATAACCACTTAAATAAAGTCTGTCTTTGTCGTTGAAACGATAATTGATCTTGGTATTCAAATCGTAGAAATAATATCCCGAACCATAGAACTGACTGGATTTACTGATGAAGGGCTTTGACAGCGCATCCACATAAGTTCTTCTGGCAGACACAATGAAAGAAGATTTGTCTTTTTGAATAGGGCCTTGTATGGAAAAACGAGAGGCAATCAATCCGATCCCCCCATCCATTTGAAAATTTTGATTATTGCCTTCTTTCATGGAAATATCCAAGACGCTGGACAAACGACCTCCATATTGCGCAGGCATTCCTCCTTTAATCAATGATACATTTTTAATGGCATCCGAATTGAAAATCGAAAAGAAACCAAACAAGTGACCTGTATTGTAAACTACCGCATCATCCAGCATAATCAAATTCTGATCAGCTCCACCACCTCTCACATAAATGCCGGCACTTCCCTCTCCTGCATTCCGAACCCCCGGCAACAATTGAACAACTTTCAACAAATCTACTTCTCCCAAAAATGCGGGAATGGATTTGATCTGTTCAATGGGCAAAGAAATTTTACCCATTTGTGCAGATTTGATATTGTTCTCCCGCTTCTTGGCGGTAACCAATACTTCTTGAGACAGGTTGACTCCCGAAGACAATGCTATATTTAAAACAGTATCGGATTGCAGGCGAAACGTTTGAGACTGGGTCAGGTAGCCAATATACGTACTGACTAATGTATACTCACCAGATTGCAAGGTAATGGAATAGAAACCATATTGATTGCTGGTAATCCCTTTTGTTTTGCCTTTAATGGAAATGGTTGCCCCGATCAGGCTCTCACCTGTTGCTTGGTCACGGATATATCCACTGATGGTATATCTAGCCAAATTAGATGGCGGATTGTCTTTTTGAGCAAACGATTGCTGGCTTAACCCAATCAAACAAAAAAATACAAACAATAATTTGCCAAAAAGAATGCGCATAAAGAAGATTGAAATTTATTTAATAGAATCCTTAACCTCTCCGCAATTGAGCATCGCCGATTGATACCTTGGATGTTTTTTTCCTAAGTAAGGATTGATCACTTCATTGCTGTTGCTGATCCAATTGGCGGCAATTGAATCGTAGAAAGCCATGGGACAGTTCTGCAGGTATAAGGTTGAGCCTTCATAATGAACAGCAGTAAAAAAGGCAGGATACATCATTTCTGTCAAATTGCTGAAATCCTTTCTCATTTCAGTAATATCTGTTTTTTGCAAAATCGATGTGGCGTTTGATTTCATGTCGAGTATAGCCTGCTGTAGGATCTCGTATACAACAACTGTATCCTTTTTCAATGCGAGTGTATCCATGGAGCCCAACGATTCAATAAAAAGGCGGGCATTCTTTTTAACCAAGGCCGTATCCGTTTCAACAAAAGCATCTTTCATAGCCAAGTATGCAACAACAATTTGATTGATTTGATCATCAATCCCTTTTGAATGTTGTAGTATTTGAACAGGTGAAGTGTTGTTATCAGCAGCTTTGTGAGCCGAAGGCCTCACCCAAAACCAATAAAGCAAAAACAATCCGAGTGCAATGATTACGTATAGTGTCCTTCTACTATTCATTTGGTGGAAATTTCATGCAAAAATAAGCCATTTTAAGGTCTAGTGGGCATCAAAACTGCGTTGAATGCATTGTTAGTGACATATACAATTTAAAATGCTGAATAGTTTGCTGAATCAGTTAATTTTGCCGAAAAATCAGGCGTAAAGCAGCACAGCATGTTATTAGGATTACAAAATGTCACATTTGAATTTGGCGCCAGAACCATTGTAGAAGATGCCACCTGGCACATTCAACCCAATGAACGGATTGGCCTCATTGGCTACAACGGCACCGGCAAATCAACTTTATTAAAAGTATTAACAGGCCAATACTCTCCTGCCAAAGGCACTGTAGAAAAAGGCAGGGAAACCACCATTGGTTTTCTGCACCAAGATTTACTAGGTTTTGACACAGAAGATTCAATTTTGGAGGTAGCATTGGGCGCTTTTGAACGGGTAAAACAATTGGAGAAGGAAATAGAGGTATTGGGCGAAAAATTGGCTGCCACCGGTGACGAAAATTTAGCCAATGATTATGCAGATTTATTGCACGAGATGGACGTCTTGGATGGCTACAACATTCATCACAAAACTGAAGAGATTCTACAAGGACTTGGTTTCAGCAATGCCGAATTGCAAAAACCTTATAAATTATTCAGTGGTGGTTGGCGGATGCGTGTGTTGTTGGCCAAAATGATCTTACAACATCCGGATGTACTATTACTTGATGAGCCCACCAACCACTTGGATTTACCCAGTATTGAATGGCTCGAAAAATACCTGCAACATTATCAAGGAGCAGTGGTGATTGTATCGCACGATCGTTTCTTTTTGGACAGAATGGTGACCAAAGTCGTTGAGTTGTACCAACAAGAATTACATATTTATTCTGGCAATTACAGCTACTACGAAACAGAAAAAGCCCTTCGCATCGACATGCAGAAAAAGGCTTTTGAAAACCAGCAAGACTATATCCGGCAACAGGAAAGATTTGTTGAAAGATTTAAAGCCAAAGCCAGCAAGGCAGCCCAGGCCCAAAGCATTGTGAAAAGGCTGGACAAGCTGGAAAGAATTGAGGATGTTGAAATGGAGCGCCCCAATATGCGCATCAATTTTGCAGTTGAAAAACAGCCAGGCAAAATCATCTGCACATTAAAAAATATATCCAAGCAATTTAAAGACATTGAAATCGTCAAAAATACCGGTGCGGAAATTGACAGAGGAGACAAAATCGCTTTGATTGGAGCCAACGGTAAAGGCAAATCGACCCTTTTGAGAATCATTGCCGGCGCGGAAACATTTGATGGAGAAAGAGAATGGGGCCACAATGTGGTGGAATCATTTTATGCTCAACACCAGTTGGAAGCCCTCAACATGAACAATGATGTACTGGAAGAGCTCAAAGATGCCCGAAGCGGAAAAAACGATTTGGAACTGAGGAGTTTGTTGGGCGCCTTTTTATTTAGTGGTGATGCCGTAGAGAAAAAAATAAAAGTATTGAGTGGTGGAGAAAAAGCAAGGGTTGCCTTGGCAAAGACCATCGCCAGCAAAGCCAATTTCTTGATGCTGGATGAACCTACCAACCACTTGGACATTCATTCGGTAGATTTATTGGTAGAAGCACTCAACAAATACGAAGGCAGCTTAATATTGGTGAGTCACGATCGTTATTTCATCAGCCGGATTGCCAATAAGATTTGGGAAATCGATAACCAGGAAATACGCGAATTCAAAGGCAC
>CANGBQ010000136.1 GCA_947451985.1 Chitinophagaceae bacterium
GGATGTATTGACAGCTTTTACACTGGGTTTAAAACAAAAACAGAATTGATTGCTATAAAAAAATCTACAATATTGGCATTTCACAAATCAGAGTTTGATAAACTCTTATTTGAAAATCACGACATTTTATTGTTTTATACTCAAATGATGTCCGAAATCCTAAGAAATGAAACTGAATTAAAAGTTGTGTTGATTGGATCCGAAAAAAAAGATATTTATAAATATTTAATTGAAAAATGCAACCCTATTATAAAGAATGTCCCTGGCAAATATATTGCGGAATTTATGGGAATTACAGCCGAATGGTACAGCAAGTTAAGAAAAGGGTGAAGATGAAAAATTATAAACTCCAATAGTAGTATCAATGGTTAAAAGATTGATACGGAGCGAAGCCGAGCAAACAATCTAATTAAAGAGACTTTTCCTCCTGCCATTTGTTTCTACCCCAACCCTGGATCACATGCTTTTCACTGTGATAGGAAGATCGAACCAAAGGACCGCTCTCCACATAATCCAAGCCCATCTGATAGCCAATCTCTCTGTATTCCGCAAACTCGTCGGGATGAATAAAATGATCAACAGGCAGGTGTTTTTTGGTAGGCTGTAAATATTGTCCAATGGTTACCACATCTACTCCACTGTTGTATAAATCTTGGAGTGTTTGAACTACTTCTTGTTTTGATTCGCCCAACCCAAGCATAATGCCACTCTTTGTTCTCATGCCACCTTCTTTGAGTATTTTAAGCGTTTCCATACTCTGCCAATATTTAGCCTGTATTCTTACTTTTCGTGTAAGCCTTTCGGTTGTTTCTATATTATGACTCACCACTTCAGGCGCTGCATCAATGATGCGTTGTATATTTTCTTTTTGGGCCTTGAAATCTGGCACCAATGTTTCAAGCGTGGTTTCGGGATTTAATGCTTTTACCGCTTTAATGGTATTGTACCAAACAATGCTTCCCCCGTCTTTAAGCTCGTCTCTGTCAACGGAGGTAATAACCGCATGCTTTACCTTCATTAAGTGAATGGCTTCTGCTACTCGTTGAGGTTCATCCCAATCTACCGAATCGGGTCTTCCTGTAGCAACGGCACAAAAACCACAACTTCTGGTGCAAATATTTCCTAAAATCATGAAGGTGGCCGTTCCTGCACCCCAGCATTCTCCCATATTGGGGCAATTGCCGCTTTCGCAAATGGTATGCAGCTTGTGCTGGTCAACCAGATTGCGCACGTGTTTGTATTCTTCCCCAATGGGAAGTTTTACGCGAAGCCAATGGGGCTTTTTAACGGAGGAAGATGTATCTGACGTTGTTCCGCAGGACATGAATAAAAGTTTGCATGGCAAAGGTAAGCACTTGTACCTTGAGATACAACCGAATTTATAAACAAGAAAACGGGGGATGATTATTTACGCCTTCCGAAAACCAAAGAAACATAGGCACTCAAAAAAAGCTTCTCTTGTTTCTGGTAAACCATCTGGGGAACAGGTTTGGTATAAAACTCAGCTTGTACCCCTACTTCCAAAGCGCTGAGCATTTCGTTGAATTTTCCATAGTCAAATCGGACAGAAGGTTTGACATATAGGCCAGGAATCATTGTCATGTTTTTCCAGCCGGTTCCAAAACTCGGTCCGCTCACAAAATTGTTTACATCCAGAAAATACAAGCTATCAGGGGAGTTATACCCCACATAAGCATATTGATCATTGCCTTTGTACACTTGAATCAAATAAGGCCTCAACAATCCCAGTGAAACACCCCCACCAATATTGGCTGTCACACATACCCCGTTTTTGTTTCCTTTATTGCCTAGTAAAATTTGTTGCTGAACACCCAATTTGATGGGATAGAAAAAATTTATTTTCCCATAAATGATGGGAGCAGCCAGACCATAAATGTCCTGGAGTTTTTCCTCTTTAGGATGTTTTCTTTCAGCAATTTCCAATTGAAACAGGAGTGATTTTTTAACTGATTGGGCATGGGCATATTCCAGCCAGCCGCCATATCCATCATTGGAAAGTTTGATTCCCCCCGCAAAATGCTTTTTGTACTGCAAAACACCTTCTTCTTCCTGGCGAATCATTTCATTGATTCTTTGTCGCTTGGCAGCTTTTTTTTCGCTTTTAGTGGAAGGTTGGTTTTGGCCCATCACACCCAATAAGCAACATTGGAAAATACTTATTAGAAACAATTTCTTCATGTGAAACTTTTACTTACATAAATTTATGAAAAATTATACCAATACTTGTTTTTTGTCATCATTTGACAATACGGTGTTTCGTACTTTTATCAAACATAAAAAATCACTATATGACCGCAACCGTTGTTTACAAAGGAAATCTACGATGCGAATGCACGCACCTGCAAAGCGGGAGCATTCTTGAAACCGATGCCCCTACCGACAACAAGGGTAAGGGAGAAAGATTCAGCCCGACAGACACCGTGTGTGTAGCATTGGCTACTTGCATCATTACCACCATGGGCATAAGGGCTGCGGATATGAAAGTAGATTTAACCAATACCAAAATTGATGTCAACAAACATATGTTATCCGAACCCAGGAGAATTGGCAAAATTGAAGTGGCATTGCATTTGCCCAACACCGGTATCAGCGATCAAGACAAAAGGACGCTTCAGCTCATCGGCGACAATTGTCCTGTTTTCAAAAGCTTGCATCCCGACTTAATCGTGCAAACGACTTACCATTGGCAATAGTAAGTGGACCTATTTATGTTTGCAGGGCTTTAACTACTCTGCTAACCGGCAAGCCCATGACATTGTAAAAGTCTCCCCGAATAGACGCTATCCCCACCACGCCAATCCATTCCTGAATGGCATAGGCGCCTGCCTTGTCATAGGGTTGGTAATGGTCGACATAAAATTCAATTTGTTCTTGGGTAAGCGGATGAAAAGAAACTTCGGTAATATCAGCAAAAGCAATTTCCTCCGTTCCCTTTTGGATATACACCCCGGTAATGACTTCGTGTTTTTTGCCCGACAAAAATCCAAGGATTTCGATGGCAGATGCCCGATCAGCAGGTTTTCCAATCAATCTGTCATCACATACCACAATAGTGTCTGCAGCCAGGATGGTTGAAGCAGATGGATGCATCTTGGATACGGTCAGTGCCTTGTTTTGAGCAATATGAATGGCGGCCTCAGTAAAAGAAAGGCCTGGAGGGTAAGATTCATCCGTGTCGGCCACTACCACATCAAAATCGATTGCTGCCCATTCCAACAATTGTTTTCGCCGGGGCGATTGAGAAGCCAGAATGATTTTATTAGAAATACTCATGGCAATAGTTTAAAAAATATCATGGAAAGAATGCCCAACAACATCACAACTTTCATATTTCTGCTCAAGGAAGCATAAGAGGCAACGGTTCGGGCTTTGGATATATCCCGTAAAATCAACCCCAATGGAAGCAGCATAAAAAGCAAAGAATAGATGGCCACATACCACCATCCCGATTGCCAAGCATACAATTGAACAATCACCAATGCAGCCATGCACACCACCATCCAGACAGCCAGAAACATTTTGGATACAGGTATACCCCAGACAATGGGCATGGTTCTGCATCCAAATGCCGCATCTCCATGCATGTCTTCGATATCTTTTACCACTTCTCTAATGAGCGAAATCACAAAAGCAAAGGCCGAATAAAACATGGTTATTTTAAACAAGCGCTTGATATTAAAAGGATAGGCATTGGGATGCCAGCCAGAAAAATCAAACAAATGGGCACCTGCGAAAAAATACACCACCAACACGACCCAGGCTGACAAGGCAGCAATGATAATATTACCAGATAATAATTTTCTTTTAAAATGAGTAGAATACAACCACAACAACAACACTGAGAGCAGGTTTGCAACAGCAATGGTCCATTGGCCTGTCTGCCAACTGATATAGATACTGAATACAATCCCCAAGAAAGAAAGCAGCAAATGCCAAACCATCGCCCATCTTCTTTTGATTATACGATCTACAATATTCTTGTCAGGTTTATTGATGGCATCGATGTGCATATCAAAATAATCATTGATAATATTTCCGGCCGCTGCTATGAAGACTGAAGACATCACAAGCATGGCAAATAAATATGATTTCTCTTCTGACCAATAAGCAGCCCATGAAACAGGAAACCTGTCAATGACTACGAAAAAGTAAAACAGTGATTGTGTGAATGCAATAAATAGCAGATTGGGCCAACGAATCAAACGCAAGAAGGCGAACAATAGGGTCATGATAAATA
>CANGBQ010000137.1 GCA_947451985.1 Chitinophagaceae bacterium
GTACCTTTGCATTCTTAAATCAATCCCATGCGGTACATCTTTTCCATTCTTTGCTTTTTTTGTTCTGTTTTTTTTCATGCGCAAGCCAATACTTTGCAGCAGCCTGCTCCTTCCGACACCATTCATTTTGCCGGAGAAACACATTTTAAAAATGTTCAGCAACTAACTTTCGGCGGAGACAATGCCGAAGCGTATTTTAGTTTTGATGGCCAATACATTATTTTTCAAAGAACCAATCCAAAAGAAGGAATACGGTGTGATCAAATTTGGATGGGAAAAATCCCAACCCAACCTGGAGAAGTGTTTTCCCCTAAACTAGTGAGTACAGGAACTGGTCGAACCACTTGTGCCTTTTTCTACCCCGACAATAAGCATTTTGTTTATGGCTCTACCCATTTGGCTGGGTCGGATTGTCCTCCTGTGCCCGACCGCTCCAAGTATGGTAATAAATACATTTGGCCCATTTATGAAAGTTTCGACATTTTCAAGGCTGATACCAATGGGAATATTGTCAAAAGATTAACCCATACCAAAGGTTATGATGCAGAGGCAACACTTTCGCCTACAGGAGACAAAATGATTTTCACTTCTATGCGCGACGGAGATTTGGAATTATATACCATGGACTTGAACGGCAAGCATGTCAAAAGAATTACCCATACCCTGGGTTATGATGGGGGAGCTTGGTTCAGCCCGGATGGGAAGAAAATTATCTGGAGAGCTTCCAGGCCTTCCACACCCGAAGAAATTCAGGAATACAAATCCCTGTTGAGAGAAAACTTAGTAGCACCAACGCATATGGAAGTTTGGATGGCCAATGCAGATGGTTCGGATGCCAAACAAGTTACCGATTTGGCACAAGCCAATTGGGCACCTAATTTCACACCCAACGGACAATTTATTTTTTGCAGCAATCACGAATACAAAAGAGGGTTTCCTTTCAATATGTATTTAGCCAATGCGGATGGATCCAACATTCAAAAGATTTCTCGTGATAAGGGTTTTGATGCCTTCCCTATGTTTAGTCCTGATGGGAAAAAGATTGTGTTCTGTAGCAATCGAAACAATGGTGGAACAAGGGATACGAATATTTTTATTGCTGATTGGGTAGAATAGCGTTATCCTAGCTCGATGATTTCGCAGTCTTTAATGTCTGCTTTGTCAATGACAAACCGAATGATGGTTCTGACTTTGTGCCAACCTTGTTTGCCGGCTGCTCCCGGATTCATGTGCAAGCAACCCAATGCTTCGTCATACATTACTTTGAGGATGTGAGAATGCCCGCTGATGAATAGCTTGACTCCATGGCTTGATAGGGTTTTTTTGACGCCTGGGGCGTATCGGTGGGGGTAGCCGCCGATGTGTTGAATCATTACCCGAACCTCTTCACAATCAAACAAAATATTTTCCGGATAGATCGCGCGGATTGTTGGGTTATCTATGTTTCCATAAACACCCCTTAGTACCACTGGCTGTTCAAAGTTTTTGATTCCATTACGGAGTTGTTCAATCAAATCCTGGCTGCCAAAATCACCTGCGTGCCAAATTTCATCGCAAGCTTTGAAGTGCTCAAAGATGCTTTCATCTAAAAAACTATGCGTATCTGATAGGAGTCCGATTCGTTTCACATTCAATGACTTAAAAGTAAGTAGTGCTGGTTTGTTTCAGCGAAGCTAAGAAATCGTTTAAAAAATTGTTTTTTTATTGAAAGATAGGTAGCTTTATTTGAGTAAACCACAATCTGTTCTCAAATTGCCTTATCATCGGAACTTTACATATTACATCGATAAGCGAAATTGGAAGTACTACTTTCTAATGTTGGCGCTTTGCAAGGGGCATTGATGAATCCCCTCTCATTCAATCATCATTTTCAACTTAATTTATTTTTATGTCACATTATTATACACTGGGAACCATTCCCCACAAACGCCATACTCAATACCGTAAGCCGGATGGCGGCTTGTATGCAGAGCAATTGTTTTCTACCGAAGGTTTTTCGAATGATTATTCCATTTTGTATCATACCTATGCCCCCACACTCATTGTTAAGTGCGATACTCCTGTTGATGTGTCGCCCAAGCCTGCGGAGGAAAAAATGCTCAAGCACCGTAGTCTTGAGGGATTTCAGGTGAAACCAGAAGCGGATTTTTTGGCCAGCAGAAAAGCAGTGCTCATCAACCAAGATTGCCACATTGTATTGGCGGCACCTAAGGAAAGCATGACAGATTATTTTTATAAAAATGCAGATGCCGATGAAATGATATTTGTTCACGAGGGTAGTGGAGTGGTTAAAACCTGCTACGGTGAATTGCCTTTTGGATATGGTGATTATATTGTGTTACCTAGGGGAACGATTTATCAGATTCATTTCAATGACAAGAACAACAGGCTTTTTATTGTAGAATCTTTTCATCCCATCCGTTATCCTAAAAGATACATGAGTCGCTACGGTCAGTTGATGGAGCATGCGCCTTATTGTGAAAGAGATATCCGTTGTCCAGAAAACCTGCAAACCCACGATGTAAAAGGTGATTTTATTATTCAAACTAAAAAACAAGGTTGGTTGTATGGCATTCATTACGGCACCCATCCATTCGATGTAGTAGGCTGGGATGGTTGTTGCTATCCTTACATATTCAGTATTCACGATTTTGAACCCATCACCGGTAGGGTACACCAGCCACCACCTGTGCATCAGACTTTTGAAACCGATGCATTTGTTGTTTGTTCCTTTGTGCCCCGTTTATACGATTATCATCCGCAGTCCATTCCGGCACCTTACAACCACAGCAATATAGATAGCGACGAATTGTTGTATTATGTAGATGGTGATTTCATGAGCCGCAAACATGTCACCAGGGGCATGTTGACTCTGCACCCGGCAGGTATTCCTCATGGTCCGCATCCGGGTGCGGTAGAACGCAGTATCGGGGCTAAGGAAACCAAAGAACTGGCGGTGATGGTAGATACTTTCAGGCCACTTCAATTGACCCAGGTAGGATTGGAAATTGAAAACCAAGGGTATGTGATGAGTTGGGCCGAATAAGATACAATTCATTTTTTGGAATGATGCTCGTCAAATTTGTTTTGAAGATTGACTGGTAGATTGGTCTTAAAATGACCTTTATGCTGAAGTACAATTCAATTCAAGTGGGCGACTACGTGGTTGCCAGCAACCAGGGTGATGAAGTATTGGGGGAAGTTGTCCGGCTCAACCCGTATAACAAGCAAGTTTGCATTGATACTGGCCCGCAAAACTTTTGGTATGACATCAGTGACATTGCGCCCATCGCATTGAGTGAATCTGCTTTGCAGGAATTCAAATTCCACAAACAAGTACTTTCGGATGGGACTGTCAAATACTCCAAAGGCGCTTTTAGGGTATTGTTACCCAAGGAAAATGATTTTTCCTGTATGGAGATTTGGTATAGAGAGGAACATAGGCATATTACGCAGCCCATTTTTGTACATGAATTGCAAAATCATTTTCACGAAATGACCAAAGTGTATTTAAATGACATTCCTTTCGACTGAGCAATGGTTGCCATAAAAAAATCCCCTGAGGTTCAGGGGATTTTTTTATTCGGATGAATAGAGTTGAACTTATTCAGCAGTTTTTTCTTCGCTGCTGTCGCTATCCATTTTAGCTTTCAATCCGGCCAACACTCCTAAATCGCCCAAAGTTGCTTTTTCAACTTTGTTTTGGATGTTTTTTACAGCCTTCTTGGTTTCTTCCGCTTCAGCTTTCTTTTCTTTATGCTGGATTTGTTTCTCTTCCTCTTTTTCTTGCTCCCACAGGCGGGTATGGCTTAATAAGATGCGTTTGTCGTTGCGATCGAACTCAATTACCATGAAAGATGCTACTTCGTCAGCCACGATGGTTTTCCCATCTTCCTTGGCTAGATGACGAGCAGGTGCATATCCTTCCAATCCGTAAGGCAATTGAACCACTGCGCCTTTGTCATCTTTCTTTACTACTGTTCCTTCATGGATAGATCCGATGGTGAAAACAGTTTCAAGTGTATTCCAGGGATCTTCTTCGATTTGCTTATGTCCCAATTGCAACTTGCGACCTTCTTTGTCAATGCTCAAAATGATTACGTCAATTTCGTTGCCTACTTTAGTGTATTCATTAGGGTTATTGAATCGCTTCAACCAGCTAAGGTCGCTGATGTGAATCATTCCGCCAATACCAGTAGACAATTCAACAAACACGCCATAAGGAGTGATATTTTTAACGGTTCCTTTGTGAC
>CANGBQ010000138.1 GCA_947451985.1 Chitinophagaceae bacterium
AAGATACTGTTGATCAACAGATTGATTTGAGGCACCAAAATCGCCAAAGTGATGGGCAGGGCGATCGAAAGAATCTGTTTGTTATTTACCTCAACCCTCAGATCATTATTTGCAACACTTGTTTCCATAAAGTAGCAAAATTATTCTAATTTTACCGCTATAAATCAATTGCTTGAAAACAATTTATGAAATTCCTCCTCGGTGGGAAATCCAAGATAATCCTGCATTACTGATTGAGATCAGCCAAACCGGCATGACCCTCTGTTGGACAAGCAATGACAAAAAACAAATAGAAGGGATTGCTGTGTACGGATTTCAAGAGGGAGAATCGTTGGCGGATCAAATCAAAGCCATTGTAGCGAAGCATCCAATTGAATCTGTAGCACCGCATCATGTAACAGTGTGTTTCAATATGCCTGCTACCGTATTGATTCCAGATGAACACCACCAAGAAGCCCAAGAGGACGTCTTATTGTCTTTGATGTTTGGCACACAACTGCAAAATGCTAAGTACACAGACAGAATTGTTGAAAAAGGAATATTCAATATATATTCAGTTCCTTCCGCATTGGATACAACTATAAGAGATGCTTTCCCTTCGGCTGGCTTTTTTCATTCCAATAGCAAATTGATTCGGCAGTCAATAGAGGGTAATCAATTGCAATGTTTGATTTTTAACGATGCGGTGAAATTCATTTTGTTTCAAAATGGCGCCCTGCATTTTATTCAACAATATTCATTCAATACACCTGAAGATGTGTTGTATCATGCTTTGAACTGTTGCCAGCAATACAAACTGCCGGCAGATCAAACAAAATTGCTTCTTCATGGAATGATCGTAGCCGATTCGCAACTGTACAAACAATTGTACAATTATTTTATCGACATTCAATTCGACCCGCTTCCTGCTCAAATAACAGTAGCATCTAGTCTGCAAGACATGCCACCTCATTTCTTCAGCCATTTAATCAAGTTGGTTTCATGAGAATCATCAGTGGCATACATGGAGGAAGACGGATTTCGCCACCGGCCAAAATGCCTCACACGAGGCCTACAACAGACATCGCCAAAGAAGGACTTTTTAATATCATCCAAAACAACCTGTCCATAGATACCATTCGCTCCTTGGATCTTTTTGGGGGCACTGGATGCATTAGTTATGAATTGGCAAGTAGGGGCGCACCCGACCTCACCATCGTGGAAAAAGACCCGAACATGTATGCGTTTATCAAAAAAACGGCGGAGTCACTTGCTTTCGACAATTTCAAAGTAGTAAAATCTGATGTATTTAATTTTATTGCTACCTGCAAAGAACAATATGATTTTATTTTCGCGGGCCCGCCTTATGCCCTGGCCACTATTGATGATTTACCTGTTCGGATTTTCAAAAAAAATCTTTTGAATAAAGGAGGTTGGTTTATTTTAGAACATACGCCAAGAAATGATTACAAGAAATTTGATTTTTATAAAACAGAAAGGAATTACGGCACTACCATATTTTCAATTTTTATTCAGCCCTAATAGATGTCCAAAATGCTTAAAAAGGATTTGAGAAAAATATATGGCGCCAAAAGAGCAGCCCTGGACCCTGTACAGCGGGAAAAATGGCAGGACATGATGCTCATTCAATTTCAACGACTGCCCATTGACATACCTGGTATTATTTTTTCCTATGCGGCCATAGAAAATGAGTTTGACCCTCAAATCATATTGGATTATTGTTTGTTCAAAAGACCCGATCAGCAATGGGCAATGCCCGTAATTCACACAACCGATCATTCCATGAAAAGCATGAGGGTTGAGGAAGACACCCAATTTACCCTCAATCAATATGGGATACCCGAACCTGCAGCCCAAGACGAAATTCTTCCAAAAGAATTGGAGGCCGTTTTTGTGCCCTTGCTGGCTTTTGATGAAAGAGGCTTTCGGGTTGGATACGGAAAAGGATATTATGATCGATTCCTGCAGCAATGCGGTGAGCATACCCTCAAAATTGGCTTCAGTTTTTTTGAAAGTTGCGAATACATAGATGATACCCATCCATTCGATATTCGTTTGAACTATTGTGTCACCCCTGAAAAAAACTATATTTTTACCCATCAAAACCAACATTCAGTTGCTTAAAAGTTTTAGATATTTTTTATTCCCTTTTTCATTGCTGTATGGTGCAACTGTATGGGCAAGGAATCAATTGTATGATCGACGCATTTTTAAATCTGCTCAATTCAATTTTCCTATTATTTGTGTAGGAAACCTTGCTGTGGGCGGAACGGGTAAAACACCCATGACAGAGTACCTGATTAATCTCCTGAAAGACCGCTATCAAATTGCCACGTTGAGCAGGGGATACAAGCGGAAAACAAAAGGATTTGCCATAGCCAATGAAAACGCCACCGCCATTGACATAGGAGATGAGCCCATGCAGTTCCATCAGAAATTCCCCGACATTACTGTAGCAGTGGGGGAGGAAAGAATGGTAGCGATCCCTCAATTGCTCCAATCCAAACCAGGAACAGAAGTCATCATATTAGATGATGGGTTTCAACACAGAATGGTACAAGCAGGTCTGAACATTCTGTTGACCGATTATAAAAATCTGTATTCCCGAGACCTGATGTTGCCTGCCGGAGATTTGCGAGACATCAAAAAAAGCAGCCGAAGGGCAGACATCATTATTGCAACCAAATGCAACCATTCCTTGACGATGACTGAAAAGGAGCTATTGCAAAATGAATTACAAGTACTGCCACACCAAAGTTTTTTCTGCACTTCCATTGCCTATGGACAACCTTATCACATGTTCAACGGGAGCCATTGCACGATTGACAGCACATCAGACGTATTGCTGTTGTGTGGCATTGCCAATCCCAAACCATTAAAAGATCATCTAACTTCCATTACCCGTAGCTACGAAATGATTCGTTTTGCGGATCATCATATTTTTTCAACTGATGACCTGGTAGAAATCAAACGACATTTCCAATCGATAGATTCTAGCCATAAAATCATTGTTACCACAGAGAAAGATGCCGTTCGATTGGAGAAATTTCGCAAAGAAATAGCCGATTTTCCTATTTATGTATTGCCCATCACACACCAGTTTTTATTGGGTGAAGAAGAAAGCTTCAAACAGCAAGTATTGACATTCATTGAAGCGTTCAAAAACTAAACATTGGGTGTTAAAATAATTAACATATGATAGAGGGAAAATGCTTGAAATTGCATCCAAATTGCATCCAAATTGCATTGCTCCATTAATTGACCCAACCTAAGAATGAAACACCTACTTACCATTATATTATTTTGTTTTATTGCATCCAATGGTTTTGCCCAACAAAACTTTTCCATCAGCGGGAAAGTGACCAATTTCGAAGGCCCATTGTTTAATGCTACAGTATCCTTGGTATATGCCGATGGGGGTGATACCCTTAAAACACTGACCAACGAATCGGGCATCTTCCAATTCAATGGAATCGCACCCAGGAAAATTACTCTCTCTGTCTCTTTTATCGGCTATAAAAGCGTCACTAAAAATTACAATTATTCAAAAGCCAGAACAGCGCAGCTGACAGAAGATATTTTCCTGCAGCCAACCAGCGAGATGCTATCCAATATTACATTGTCTTCCCAGAAAGTGCAGATCAAAGAGGATACTGTCTCTTACAGAATCGACAGCACGATGTACAGAAAAAACGACAATGTAGAAGCGTTGCTAAAAAATCTACCTGGAATACAAGTGGATAAAGATGGAACCGTTACCGCCCAGGGCAAACAAGTAACCAAAGTAAAAGTAAACGGAAAGGATTTTTTCAGCGGCGATGTCACCACGGCCACCAGAGAGTTGAACGCCGATATGGTTGACCGTGTACAAATTATTGATGATTATGGAGATCAAGCTGCGTTTACAGGTATCAAAGACGGAGACCCTTCCAAAACCTTAAACATTGAATTAAAAAAGGACAAAAACAAAGGCTATTTTGGTAATATGACTGCAGGAGCAGGTACAGAAGATCGATATCAAGAGTCGATC
>CANGBQ010000139.1 GCA_947451985.1 Chitinophagaceae bacterium
ACAAACTGGGTATAGAACGTCAACAATACACCACTCAGATTGAGCACTACGACACCCTGGCCGCCCATTTTGATGCCATCAAACGAATCAATACCATTTTGATTGACTGTTGCAGGGATATCTGGAGCTATGTCAGCATGGATTATTTCAAGCAAAAGGTAAAAAAAGGAGAAGTGGGCAGCAGTGCCATGCCCCATAAAGTGAATCCAATCGATTTCGAAAACGCAGAAGGCAATTTAGGACTTGCCAATGCGTTGCTAGAACATTTGTCTGCTAAACTGCCTGTCTCCAGGTTGCAAAGAGATCTGACGGATAGTACCGTTATCAGAAACATCGGTGTTCCCATGGCCCATACCTTGATTGCCCTTCAATCCATGGAAAAAGGACTCCATAAACTTATTTTGAATGAAACTGCCTTGCAGACTGATTTAGAAAATAACTGGGCAGTGGTGGCGGAAGCCATTCAAACCATTTTAAGAAGAGAAAACTACCCTGCTCCCTATGAGGCCCTCAAAGCATTGACTCGTGGAAACAAAATAGATAAAAAAGCCATTCACTCTTTTATAGGAAAATTAAAAGTGTCTGCCAAAGTAAAGGCTGAATTGAAGAAGATCAGTCCGCAGAATTATGTGGGAATGTAGACATTGAACGTTCAAGGTTCAATGTTCAACGTACGAAACTTACCAAACCTTCACAACCTACTTGTGTATCTCCGAAGTAAAATGAAATTCAATCTCTGGATTGTTGGTTCTTTCCGTATTTAAAAACCATTCGCTTTGGGCTAAATATACCAAATGGCCGTCTTTGTCTTCTGCTATATTAGCCTGTTTGTACTTGGTAAAATCATCCAGTTTTTTAGGATCTTGGCTATTGATCCAGCAAGCTTTGTAGAAAGGCAGGTTGTTCATTTGTACAGAAGCACCATATTCCTGCAACAACCGGTATTGAATTACTTCAAATTGCAGTTCCCCCACGCAGCCAATGATCTTCTTGTTGCCCCCAAACTGGGTAAACAATTGGGCAACACCCTCATCAGTTAATTGCATCAGACCTTTCTCCAATTGCTTGGTTTTCAAAGGATCTTTATTGACTACCTCTTTAAAAATTTCAGGAGAAAAACTGGGAATACCCGTAAAGTAAAAGGATTCACCATCCGTCAAAGTATCTCCGATTTTAAAGTTGCCGGTATCAAATAAACCTACCACATCTCCAGGATAAGCTTCTTCAATTACGTCTTTTTGACGAGCCAGAAAACTATAGGGATTACTGAAGCGAACCTCCTTTTCCAGTCGAACATGCTTATAATAAGTATTGCGAGCAAACTTACCGCTGCATACCCTTAAAAAGGCAATTCGATCGCGGTGCTTGGGGTCCAAATT
The DNA here is from genome assembly GCA_947451985.1 of Chitinophagaceae bacterium. GTDB lineage: Bacteria > Bacteroidota > Bacteroidia > Chitinophagales > Chitinophagaceae > Ferruginibacter. The sequence continues at coordinate 1,380 of CANGBQ010000139.1, forward strand.
GGCATGTATTTTAAAGATAAAGCCACTGAACTTGTCTTCTTCCGGTTTAACATCCCTGCTGGTGGTATGTCGGGGCCTGGGCGTCGGTGCAATCCGAATAAAGGTATCCAGCATCTCTTTTACCCCAAAGTTGTTGACGGCACTCCCAAAAAACACGGGTGCGGTGGTGCCAGCCAAATAATCTTCTTCATTCAATGAACCATACACCCCATCAATCAATTCTACATCTTCGCGCAATGTATTTGCATCTTTCTCACCTATAGTTTTATTCAAAATCTCATCGTTCAGGTCACTGATCTTAATGACATCTTCGTCATTGGCCTTGGTACCTGCCGTAAAGAGCACCAAACTCTTCTCATGCAAATCGTACACCCCTTTAAAATCCTTGCCACTGTTGATCGGAATCGTCATGGGATGCAACTGTATTTTCAGTTCCTTTTCTATCTCTTCCAATAAATCGAACCTGTTTTTACCATCTCGGTCCATTTTATTGATAAAGACAATCACCGGAGTTTTGCGCATGGAAATTACCTCCATGAGTCGACGGGTTTGATCTTCTACCCCATTGACACTGTCCACCACCAACACTACACTGTCCACTGCTGTTAGGGTACGATAAGTATCTTCTGCAAAGTCTTTGTGACCGGGTGTATCCAATAGATTGATCAAGAAATCGCGGTATTCGAAGGTCATCACACTGGTGGCCACGCTGATACCCCGTTGGCGCTCAATTTCCATAAAATCACTGGTGGCATGTTTTTTGATCTTATTGCTCTTAACCGCACCAGCCGTTTGAATGGCGCCACCGAAAAGCAAGAATTTCTCTGTTAAAGTCGTTTTACCCGCATCCGGGTGAGAAATGATGGCGAAGGTTTTACGCTTATTGATTTCGTTGATGTATTTCATGCGGTTGCAAAGGTACTATAAAATGGTTTGGTAGGTTTAGTAGGTTTGGTAGGCTTTGTAGGTTTAGTAGGTTAAGTACGTTTTATTTAAACATACGAAACATACCAAACATCCGCAACTTTTGAAACTACCAAACTCAAATTGACTAACTTTGTATTCTAAAAAACGGGGCTGACCGGTTTTGACAGCATAGTTCTTTGTAAGTGTAAGCATGTAGTGCGTTGGATAATTAGCACTTAAATCTGAATATTCAAATTTCAAATGGCAATACTACGTATGCCATGGCTGCTTAATCGATAGATTAGCATCCATTTGGGCCGCCGAACAGGTTGACCTGTTACCAGGTTCCGCCGCCGACTCAAAACAAACACAGGTTGCTGTAGTTGAATGAAGTGACAATTACTTAAGATTATTCTTCTAAGGAAAGGGTTGGTTTGTTATGCCCCTGCCTTTTCCCGACAATCAATGCATAAATAAACATGTAGAAAGCTTATGACGAATGTGTTTGGACCAGGGTTCGATTCCCTGCAGCTCCACAGTAGAAGACCTCATCATTTCGAGGTCTTTTTTACGTCTATTATTTTAAATTAAAATGAATCATCCCTTGATGTTCTCCAGGATGTCTTCGAAATATATAGCCTGCTGGCTTTCATGGTAGGTACAAATGCCTTGTCGAATGAGTAACACTTGGGGAGACTGGTGCTCTACTGAGAACCGAGTGGCAATAGCATTAGATACAGCACGATATTGCAATAAATCCAAATAGTAACAAGTAATATTTTCTGGGACTTCTACCCTGTCCAGCCTACTTTTAACCATCAAACTGATGGAGCAGCGGGTGCTGTGTTTGAAAATAACCTGAGGTGTCTGATGGGAAAGGTAAATGATATCTTCCAATTGTTCTTCGGTAGTCAAAGGAATCCAATGCATGATAGTACAGATTATCTTCCTTTTAATAATGCTTCCTGCGCTGGACATCCTGTTCTTCTGCTAGCCGCACAACCATTGGCAAAGAGGGCAAATAAAATAGCAACAACCAATAATTTTTTCATTTGATATTTTTTTGTGAAGCAAATATACATAATGGTTGGCTATTCAAAAAGCGTGTCAATTTTGCAGAATTGATGTGTTAAAAACTTTTAAATACTTAAATTGCATAGCAATCACCTAATCTTACACTTTATACCCAACGAATGCTATCTCTTACCCGACCCATCGCCTTTTTGGATCTAGAAACCACCGGTGTCAACCTGGCTTCTGACAGAATCGTAGAAATTGCCATTATAAAAGTAATGCCGGACAATACCAGGCAAGTGAAAAGAAAATTGATTAATCCTGAAATGCCCATTCCAAAAGCATCCAGCGATATCCATGGCATCACAGATGAAATGGTGAAAGACGCCCCTACTTTTAAGCAAGCGGGCAATGAAATCAAACAGTTTCTGGAAAGCTGCGACCTGGGTGGATACAACAGCAATCGTTTTGATATCCCCTTGTTGATGGAGGAATTTTTGCGTGCGGGAATGGAAGTCGATTTAAGCAACCGTAAAATGGTGGACGTGCAGCATATTTTTTACACCATGGAGCCACGGACTTTGTCTGCCGCTTATAAATTTTATTGTAACCAGGAATTGAATAACGCACACAGTGCGGAGGTGGATGTGAATGCCACCATTGATGTACTATTATCCCAGGTGGATCGTTATCAACAATTGGGCAAATCGGTGGAAT
>CANGBQ010000140.1 GCA_947451985.1 Chitinophagaceae bacterium
TAATGATGATTAAAATATATGTTAACATTTCAATTCAGAATGTTAAACAATTTAACCAAAGGTTTGTTAAATTGTAGTGGAGTCCAGAAACCAACCAAACGGGGAGTAACCGAAAATCCATAAGAGTAGGAAAACCTAAAAAAAATTCATAAAATGGAACACTTGACAATTGCAAGCGATAATTACGTGGCATTCACGTTTTTTATCGGAACAATGGCCATGATGGCTGCATCTGTTTTTTTCTTTTTTGAGTTGAGCAACACCTCTCAAAAATGGAGAACATCTGTTTTGGTATCTGGATTGATCACCTTCATCGCTGCGGTACACTATTACTACATGCGTGGGTACAATCTGGAAACTGGAGACTCTCCTACTTTCTTTAGATATGTTGACTGGATCTTGACAGTACCTTTAATGTGTGTGGAGTTCTACCTCATCACCAAAAAAGCTGGTGCTAAAATCGGTTTGCTTTGGAAATTGATTTTCGCTTCATTGGTAATGTTGATCACCGGTTACTTTGGAGAAACCATCTACCGTGACAACAGCGTATTGTGGGGTGTAATTTCAGGTGCTGCTTATTTCTACATAGCATACTTGGTTTGGTTTGGAGAAGTTTCAAAATTGGCTCAAACAGCTGGCCCTCAAGTAGCAAAAGCTACTCGTATTTTGGCTTGGTTCGTTTTAGTTGGTTGGGCAATTTATCCTTTAGGTTACATTTTAGGAACTCCAGGCGGCTTGTTTGGTGTTCAATTGGTAGCTGATCCTGCTGCTGCTTCTCATGCAATGGATATTGTTTACAATATTGCAGATGCTGTGAACAAAATAGGATTCGGATTGGTGATATACTCACTAAGCAGAAATGAAAACTAATTTATTTCTCTAGAATACAAATAGGGACTCTTCTCATTCTTGAAGAGTCCCTATTTTCTTTTAACACGGCCTCTAATATATTATGTCAACCCATTTCCCTCCCATCGATTATCTGTTTGCTGGCGCTGGCGCCTCTGCAACACTTATGTTGATGCGCTTAGAGAAATATGGTCTATTGGAAAACAAATCAGTTTTAATACTCGATCCAGATGCCAAAACAGAAGATGACAAAACATATTGTTTCTGGTCGGATCCAAACAAACAGCCCGCGCTTGATTGTAAACACTTGATCAGCCATCGGTGGAGCGATATCAGCATCAATCAAAAACCAGCAGAATCCATGATGCCACAGGCGTATCATCATATCTCCGGATTGGATGTGTACAAAGAACTTAGACGAATCGTGGAAGACCACAAATTAAATCGCTTACAAGGAGGCGTTTTAAAAATAAAGCCTAATAAAAATAATTTAACCGTCATTTCTGATATAGGCACCTGGGAGGCCAAGATGGTCTTCGATAGCAGACCGCCTGAATATTCACCACTAAAGAAAGAAGATGCACATTTAATTCAATCCTTTCTTGGGTTCGTTATTACTACCGAAGCGCCCTTAATGAATGATAATTGTGTAGATCTAATGGACTTTGGTATTGACCAACAAGGGGAGACGCAATTCATTTACGTCCTACCCTTCGAAAAAAACAAAGCACTGGTAGAATTGACACGTTTTGGATCAGCAACAATCGAACCGTCTGAAGCCGAACCCATTCTTCTTGATTATATTGAGCAACGATACGGACAATATGAAATTGTTAGCAAAGAAATAGGACGCATTCCTATGAGTACAGCTACTATCGCAAACTATCAGATTCCAGGGGTTATCCCCATTGGAGCAAGAGCAGGCGCTGTAAAACCAAGTACTGGCTATGCGTTCAAGAATATGTTTGATCACGCTGATCGTATCGCCATGAGTTTGCTAGAAAAAACCAAATCCTTGAACATTCAAAAATCAAAGCGGTTTAACTTTTATGATCGATTATTGCTTTTGATTCTCAGCCAAAATCCTTCACAAGGAAAAGTGATTTTTGAAGCTTTGTTCAAAAAAAATAAAACAAAAAATATACTTAGTTTTTTAGACGAGAAAACAAACATATTTGAAGATATAAGAATCTTTCTTAGTCTCCCATTTAAGCCCTTTTTACTTGCAGTTTGGTGGGTGGTAATCGCAAAATTGAGGCGCATTAAACCACACCAAGCTTTAATACCCTTGTCAATAGCACTATTGATTGCCTATACAGCTGTTCCGTATCTCTTTAATTATATTCAAATCATTCTGTTTACATTGGGCCTCCTTGCCATTGGAATTCCACATGGGGCAGTTGATCATTTATTGGAAAATGGTCATTATGTGGAAAGGTCGAAAGCAGGTTTTATCCTTCACTATCTTTCCTTGGCTGGCATCAACCTGGTTTGTTGGATATATTTTCCGTTGTATGCCTTGGTTTTTTTCCTATTATATTCCGCTTGGCATTTTGGGCAGACAGATATGCAGGAATGGCATCCAGAAGAAAACAGTCCTTTTAAAAATATAGCGTGGGGATGCCTATTATTGAGTATTATTCTTTGCGGTCATACTCCTGAAACGAATCATATATTGGAAAATCTTTCTATTCAACAGATACCCTTCAATAATCTTGAAGGCAAAATCATCAGCGTCGTTTTATCCATCATGGGTATAGCATGGAGTCTTTTAACTAAAAGAAGACAAATGCTGTTTAGTGTTTTGATGCTTGCAATCAGTATTCAACTTCCGCTCATCACATCATTTGGCTTGTATTTCATCGGCCAGCATAGCCTGAATGGATGGGCTCATTTGAAAAAAGGCATGAACCTCAGCAACCGGCTGCTTTATAGGAAAGCGTTGCCTTTCACCCTTGGTGCGCTCGTTCTCTTTATGCTACTCGGGTATTCTGTTAAGCATCATTACTTGATTCAATTTAAAGAGCATTGGCTGAGCATTTTCTTTGTATTTATCTCCTGCATCAGCTTTCCGCATGTAATGGCAATGAGTAAATTTTATCAAAAAAGAGAATCTATTCAATCCACCTGAAAGTCAGATTGATCCTAGTTTGTAATAGTCGAAACGATTTAGGAATTTGATGTTGCCAAAAATGCTGTGTGGATTCTTTCATCAATAAATAAGATTCCTTGTGAAATTAAATATTGACTTTAGACATATATGACAAATAAAGGGTACAACATGCCTTCTCCGAAATACTAAATATTATCACCAAACAATAAATTTTTCAATTCGAGCGAGTTTCAATTTAAATTCATTAACCGCAGGATTAAATTGAGCTCTGTGCAAAAAATTACGATTTTTTAAAAAAATTTAATGCAAATTAATATTTAATGAATAAAAGGGATAAATTAATCAAAATTTGCTTTTCAAAATTTGATATAGTACTTTTTTAGATTCAATTAATGCAGGTTTAGGTTGGAATAATGTATCATATAATAATGGACTGGCAGGATACGGGACACTTTTGCGAATCCAAGAATACTTATCAGATACACCCCAGAACTTGAATGTTTTGACAGATTTAGAAACAATGCAATGTTTAAGAATTTCTGCATAATATTTTCCTTGTTGTAAAATTTCGTTACTTGATGGATGTTGAGACAAAGCAATATCAAATTCAGTAATGTGAACGGGTAAACCTACTTGCGTGTAAGCATTTAACATATCATCAAAAGAAAGAAAATCAAATTTAACTTCCTGACCACCAGGCTGTTCATATAAAATACCATTTTTAACGGCACAATGCAATTGAATACCCATACCATCCAATATTATACCTTCTTTTTTTAAGGCCTGATAAAGTTTTAGACATGCGTTGCCCATTTTACTATTATAAGTTGCATTGCCCCATTGATTATAAATATATTTAAAATCAACACCACCAATCTCTTTGGCTAGTTTAAAAGCTTGAATAAGATAATTGGGAAATTTACAGTATTTACCTTGATACCAACCCATATTCATCCAAACATTATTGTTTGTATTCCATATAAAATTA
>CANGBQ010000141.1 GCA_947451985.1 Chitinophagaceae bacterium
TTCAATCTTGAGGAGTTCGGATACTTGTTTTACATAATCTTGCCGACGGGTAAATTCTTCTGTTTTATTGATTTTCGAAATGGTTTCCGCAATCTGATTGACAATGGCTGATTTTTTGGCAGAATCATTGCCAGCTTCCTGTAAAGCGATTTCCAGTTGAAACAGAATGAAGTCCTTTTTTTCTTTCTGTATGAACTCCACAAATTTTTGTGCGCCAATTTTATGCACGTAACTATCCGGATCTTCTTTGTCCGGAATCAATACCAATCGAACATGCAAGCTTTCTTCTAAGGCTAAGTCCAACCCTCGAAGGGCCGCCTTGATACCGGCACTGTCTCCATCATAAATAATAGTGAGGTTGTTGGTGTATTTTTTAATCAACCGAAGTTGATCGGGGGTAAGAGAAGTACCTCCACTGGCTACCACGTTCTCAATACCGGCTTGGTGCAAACTCACCACATCGGTATAACCTTCCACCAGCAAACATTCATCGGCTTTGTCAATGGCCATGCGGGCAAAATAAGAGCCGTATAAGATTTTGCTTTTAACATAAATCTCGTTCTCCGGGGTGTTGATGTATTTGGGGGCTTTGTCGTTCGATTTAATGATGCGTGCACCAAAACCCAACACTTTGCCACTTTGATTGTGGATAGGAAAAATAATTCGGCCCCTGTAATTGTCTTGTATTTTTTCGTCCCTGCTGTTCACCAATCCGGTTTTCAGCAACAACTCTTTGCTGTACTGGTGGGAGAGGGCTGCTTGAGCAAAATCGTCTTTCGCTGAAGGATTAAAGCCCAATTGGAATTTCTTGATGATGTCTTCTCTGAAGCCACGTTCTTTTAGGTAACTCAAAGCAACATCGGTACCTTCTTCAGAATGAAACAGCTGTTCAACAAAAAAATCCCTGGCAAAATGATTGATGATGTATAAGCTGTCCGCTGTCAGTTGCTGGGCTTTGAACTCCGGACTCGTTTCGGTTTCTTCAATAGCTACATTGTATTTATTAGCCAGCCAGCGAAGGGTTTCTACATAGCTGTATTTTTCATGCTCCATCAAAAAGCTGATGGTGTTTCCACTTTTGCCGCAACCAAAACACTTGAAAATTTCTTTGGTAGGAGAAACGGTAAAGGAAGGCGTCTTTTCGTTGTGAAAGGGACAATTGCCCAAATAATTCGCCCCTCGCTTTTTGAGTTTAATAAAGCTTCCGATGATATCGATGATATCAATCCGGCTTTGGATTTGCTGTATGGTTTCCTGGCTGATCAAGGGGGTAAATTTACCCATTTTTCACCAATCCTAGCTTGAAAAAGAGGGTCGATTGTTTCCCCAACATCAATAATCAATATCTTTGGCCCTTAAAATATTCAACCATGAAGAAACTTCTTGCTTTTTTGCTCTGCACATTTGCCAGTCTATGGACGATGGCTCAAAACCTTGATCAAATCAATCAATTGATGGACAAAGGCAAATTCAGAGAAGCCAAAGAAGCCATTGACAAATACCTGCAAGACCCCAAAAAGGCAAACAGTGCTGAAGCTTTGTATTTCAAAGGCAGAATTTATAATTCTTTGTCAAGAGACAACGCGGCCCAACCTACCGAATTATTTGGTTTGAGAAGCGATGCTTTTGATGCTTTCAAAAGAAACCAAGAGTTGGACAAGAAAGACGTCTTTCTTTCTTTAGAAGCCCATACATCTTATCTGGATTTGTATTTGGGCATGTATGATTTGGGTGTACAAGAATTCAACAACAAAAATTATGATGCAGCCTTCAATGCATTTCAAAAAGCATTGGAAATCGAAGCCTATACCATGGCTAAAAAATACACGTACAGTCAAATCAAATTCTCTGCACTGGACACTTCTTTGGTGATGAACGCAGCCGCAGCTGGGATACAGGCCAAAAGAGAAGACGATGCCATGCAGTGTTATAAGAAAATAACAGACGCCAATGTATCTTCTGAAGATTACAGAGATGTGTATGTGCTGTTGGCGGAATATTACAATAAGAAAAATGATGCCACTTCATTACAAGCATTGGTAGATAAAGGCAAACGCTTGTTTCCCAAAGATGATTATTGGGCAGATGTGGAAATCCGTTCGGTAAGTAAAAATGGAGACAAGGATGCTTTGTATGCCAAATACGAATCGATGATTGCTCAAAACCCAAGTAGTTTCCTGCTTTCCTACAATTACTCTATTGAAATGTACAATGACTTGTATGGAAAAGATGCCAGAAAACAAGGTAATTTGGAGTTCAGTAATAAGCTGTCAGAAGTAATCAAAAAAGCCATTGCGCTGGAAAAAGAAGACAATACGGCCACTATGTTAATGGCGAATCACTTGTTCAACATGTCGGCCGATCTGCTCAATGCATCCAACAATGTAAAAGGAAACAAGCCCGATGATGTAAAGAAAAAAGCGACCTTGAAATCAGCAGCTACCAAAAGCATGGAGGATTGTATTGTGTATTCAGAAATGGTCATGAAATACACCGAAGCACTTCCCAAAAAATCAGATGGTCACAAAGCCAATTATAAAATAGCCATGGCCTACCTGAGTGACATTTACAACATAAAGGGTAATAAAGTAAAAGCAGCGGAGTATACCAAGAAAAGCAAAGAAGCGGACAAGTGGTAGTTTTTCTGCAAAGCAGAAAAACTACGTTCAACGTTGAAGGTTTAACGTTTAATGTTGAATGATAAAAGTTTGTTTAAAATACCACGTTGAACCTGAAACGATTTGAACGTTGAACATTAAAAAAACCTGCCTTAGGCAGGTTTTTTTAATGCCGGCAGGTTTTTTTAATTAATCCCTCATTCCCCTCATCATCCCGCGTCCGCCGCCGAACATACCCTGCATCTCTTTCATAGGTTTGATTTCAATGTCTTTGGGGAGGTCAAATTCTTTGTCATTGATATTGCTGGTCAGGTCTACCTTGGTTACTTCCACTTCCATTCTTCTGCCACGAGGCATATTGGCTTCGTAGCGCATCACAAACCCATCAATTTTGTCTAAGCCGTTTAAAGCGCCGCCCATCATATTGCCACCCATCATGCCCATGCCGCTGAACCCGCCAGTAGAGGAAATATTTTGCATTTTGAAAGCGTTGGTATACCACACCGTGGTGGTGTCTTTTCTGCCCAGGAATCGGGTGGTGATCACATAGGCTTTGGTGCAGGCATAACCGGCGATTTTTTTGTTTTCAGTGGTATAGCTGATGTTGATTTCGGGTTCGTAATTGGCTGGCTGGGCAGGCCTTTTGGCAGCAGCCGTGTCTTTTGCTCTTCTTTCGCGCATCATGCTGTCGCGCTTTTGTTGCATTTCCACTTGCTCTGCATCCGTGATGTAAAAGCCCATCTTATTGCCCATCATCTCAATGATAGTGGTAGTGCGTTTTTGGTCGTTGTCTCTGAAGATAGTAGATCGCCCCATTTCAGACTTGATCTGGGTTTTTACCAGATTGTTTTTCAAGTAAGTGACGAATTTGGTTTCTCCGTCCATCATGTTCCTGAAATTCATACCGCCCGGCCCCTGGCCCTGGCTGTTTTGCAGGTTCTGCACGTCTTCCTCTTCGGGAGCGATGACATTGGTGGTGGTGTTGATGGTTGCTTGCTTCACCAGTGAGGGTTGAGCCACCAATGCGGTCGTCAATACGGTGAATAAAATCGATAGAAAAAGTTTCATGCTATAAATTTAGAGGGCAAAAATAGGACCCTGGGGCCTAGATTGATGCAATCCATGGCTATTTCACAGAAATTTACCATATGTCTTGCTGTGAAAAACCTGTGTATAATTTAAGGGTTTCTTCGCTGAAATGCCCGATAATGCTGCGTTTTAAAGAGTATATTTATACCCGCCCCGCAGGGAAAGCGGCGAAGAGAGCCAGTTGATTTTATTGGGTCGTATTGGCCTCAAATGTTTAAA
>CANGBQ010000142.1 GCA_947451985.1 Chitinophagaceae bacterium
CCTGGAAGCGGAGGTGCCATTTGCGGGGAACCTAGTAAGGTGGCTAAAATAAATCCTGCAAATATTCCAAGTCCGCCCAAGGTAGGGATGGTATCTACATGTAATTTTCGCTCATCTGGCTCGTCAAATAATTTTTTTTCTTTCGCAACACGTATGATAATGGGAATAGCAAAATACGTGATCAAAAAAGCCAGACCTCCACTCAATAAGATTTTGTCCATAAAAGCGCTTTTTCCTCGGTATTCACAAATGTATCAATATTGTTTTGCAAAAAATAACTGAAACTTAAAAAAGTAGAATTTATTTAAAAAAATAGCAAATATCTATCAAGCAATTGTTTACGCATTATAATATTTATGAATTCAATTATTCAAACCCTGTTTTTTGTCCGTGGAAAATACACGTTTTTCTGTGGGTTTATTTTCTTTGCGAATGATGCTATTTCGAGTAGGTTTGCGCATAGTAAAACCCATCCAACAAATCAATCGTATGCAAAATTTGAAAGACATTGCCACCCAAATCAGAAGAGACATCGTTCGTATGGTTCATGGTGTGCAAAGTGGTCACCCGGGTGGTTCACTGGGTTGTGCTGATTTTTTTACAGCCTTGTATTTCAAAGTGATGAAACATCAAACCGCCTTTACCATGGATGGCATCGGAGAAGATCTTTTCTTTTTGAGCAATGGGCATATTTCTCCGGTTTACTACAGCGCCTTGGCTCGCAGTGGATATTTTCCAGTGACCGAATTGTCCACTTTCAGAAAATTAAATACCCGACTTCAAGGACATCCCACCACACATGAACACCTGCCTGGTGTGCGCATGGCAAGCGGTTCTTTGGGACAGGGCATGAGTGTGGCGATTGGAGCAGCATTGGCTAAAAAATTAAACAACGATAACAACACCGTGTATTCACTTCATGGTGATGGAGAACTGGATGAAGGACAAAACTGGGAAGCGATTTTATTTGCAGCCCATAAAAAAGTAGACAATTTAATTGCTACCATTGATTGCAATGGGCAACAAATTGATGGTTCAACAAAGGACGTATTATCCTTGGGTAATTTAAAAGCCAAGTTTGAAGCGTTTGATTGGACCGTAACCGAAATGGATGGCAACGATATGGATGCAGTAGTAGCCGGATTGGAAAAAGCCAAATCATTGTTGAGCAAAGGCAAGCCCGTAGTGATTTTGATGAAAACCGAAATGGGCAAAGGGATTGACTTTATGGAAGGAACCCATGAATGGCATGGAATTGCGCCCAATGACGAACAACTCAAAAGAGCCCTTGATCAGCTTCCGGAAACGCTGGGAGACTATTAATACAAAGTGCATCAATGCAAAGCCCATTGTTCTTTGGCCGCTTTGCTGGCCGGCATCCACGATGCCAATAAAGTGATGGCCATAACGGTAGTGAATACCAGTAGAAAATCAGTTGCTATTAATTTCACCGGGAAGTAATCTATCAAAAAAGAGCCCCCCAATAATGGCACTAATTTATATTTCATTTGTAACAAACAAATAATAGTGGCCGTGCCCATGCCCACCAACGATCCAATCAGGCCCAACAACAGCCCTTCTGCTAAAAATATTTTTTTCACTTGCCAAGCTTGAGTGCCCATGCTTCTTAAAATGGCAATGTCTTGTTGCTTTTCCAACACAAGCATGGTCAACGCACTGATCATATTGAAAGCCGCAATCAGTACAATCAATGTAAGCAAGGCAAAAATGGCCCATTTCTCCATTTTCATGGTATTGTACAAGGTGGCGTTTTGCTGAAATTTAGTTTGTACCACATATTGCTTTCCCAGTAGGCTTTGTAGACGGTCCCTGCTCTCTGTCATTTTAGAGGGTTCCTTCAACTTTATTTCTACCGCTGCATATTCATTCTCCTCCAAGTGCATCTGCTGTTTTACGAAATCAATATTGGTGATAGCATAACTGTTGTCAAAATCTTGTTGAATGGAAAAGCTTCCAGCAGGAACAATATTTCCTTCGCTGAGTGAAGACAACAGGTCGTTGCTTGCCACATTGTTTTTTCGGGGTAAGATAACTGTTAATTGTTCTGGCCCGAATGCAGGATTAAGCGAGATACCGGTAGCATTTTGTATGCCCGATCCCATCACCAGCATCGGCTGTTCTTTTGTGCCAATTTGATACTGCCCCTTTACAATAGATCCTGCCAGCTGATTGACTTGGGTGTAATGATTGTCCACGCCCTTCAGTTGTACAATGGTTTGAGCATTTTCGTTTTGCAGCAAGGCTTTTTCTTCTGCAATACAGGAAATTTGTTCGATGTATCCTTGCGTACGAATCGATTGTAATTGAGAAGGCGACAAAACGAAGGTTTTTCCTTGAGCAGGAATGACTTTTAGATCGGTGTAAAAGGAAGAATACAAGGAGGTGACCAACTCTTCAAATCCGTTGAAAACACTGAGCACCAAAATTTGACAACAGGTAGCAAACGCAATGATACCCGTGGTCACCCATGCAATGATATTAATCGCATGAGCAGATTTTTTTGCTTTAAAATAACGCCATGCAAACTGAAGATACATGAAGGGGATTATTTTTTTTCGTCTTCCTTTTTGATTTCTTTGAACAGTTGCTCCATTTTGTCAACATAATCCAGGGTGTCATCTATGAAAAAGCTAAGCTGAGGCATTGACCGAAGTTGGTGTCTAACTCGAGCGGTCAGTTCTTTTTTGATTTCCCAGTTTCTTTCCTGTATTTTTTGGAGTGCACCAACCGGGTCTTGGACTTTGAAAAAACTCAGATAGATCCTGGCATCAAAAAGATCGGGGGTGATTTTAACAGCCGAAATGGACACCATGCCCCCATCCATCATGAGCAGTCCCATCCGCTGAAAGATGTCGTTCAATTCTTTTTCCAATACGGCGGCTACCTGCTTTTGTCTTTTCCCTTCTATCATGGCTTTACGCTTTAAATCAGTGTAAAATTAGTTACTTTGCTCTTTCTAAGCGTATTTATTCCCAGATTCGGGTCGTAAAACGTTTATTCTGCTTCATTATGAAAAGATATTCCAGGATTTTTAAATATTTAAAGGACTACAAAGCCGGGATTGCTCAATACCTCGTTACGATTCTGTTGTCTATTTTATTCTCAGTGTTGTCGCTGGGATTATTGTTCCCTTTTTTGCAATTGTTGTTTGGTGCAGCAGCGGCCCAGCCATCCAAAAAGGGTATGCCCTTTATGAATTGGGTCAATGGTTTTCTGTCTGATTTGATTGCACAGGGCAATGCAGTATATGCACTGGGTGTTGTTTGTTTGATGATTGTAGCTTCCATCTTACTGAAGAATTTCTTTTTGTATTTATCTTACAGAGCCTTGGCACCCATTAAAAATTCGATTGTCATTCGTTTGAGAATGGAAATGTTCGACAAGATTTTACGACTGCCCATTGGTTATTTCACCGAACAAAAAAAGGGAGACTTGATGAGTCGACTTACCAACGATGTCAATGAAATTGAAATTTCGCTGGTGAGCACTTTGGAAGGATGGGCCAAAGATCCGATTGCCATCATTATCAATTTGTCGGTGTTGTTGTACATGAATACGCAACTCACCATTATCATTCTGTTGACCCTGCCTATCATTGGTTTTATTATTTCTAAAATCACCCGGTCCCTCAAAAAACAATCTATGGTTGTTTCTAAGATATCAGGGGATACCATTTCGACCATTGACGAAACCCTGGGAGGATTAAGAGTGATCAAGGCTTTCAATGTCGAATCTACGCTGCGGCAGAAGTTTGCTTCTATCAACGCAGCAGCTTTGAAAGCCAGAAACCAAGTGGCTTACAAAAGAGACTTAGCTTCTCCCATGAGTGAATTCATGGGCGTGACCATTTTTGCAGGTGTGTTGTGGTTTGGGGGTCGCATGGTGCTGTCCAGCG
>CANGBQ010000143.1 GCA_947451985.1 Chitinophagaceae bacterium
CAATACAGGACGGGGATAATATTGTTTCAAGGTGCCAGTAAGTCCTTTGGAAGTCACCAATCCAATACGAGCACACATTTCTTGGATGGCAGCCATCAGCGGAAATGTAATCAGGGCTGTCCACAAAGTAGCCAATCCAAATGCGGCGCCCGCCTGTGAGTAAGTAGCTATGCCGGAAGGGTCATCATCACTGGATCCGGTAATCAATCCGGGGCCCAATGATTTCCAATAGCGTACCAGCTTGTTGTTTTTGAAAATGCGAACCATATAAAAAACTATTGGATGGAAGAAGGTGTGGGTTCGGCATATGTAGCTTGGCCATTTTGTATATTAAGTTGCCAAGCATCCTGGATATTTTTCAGTACAATATTAATCGATTTCTGATCAGATCGGATATAACTGTTGTCAGTCGTTTTTTGCAGCAGCCAATGTCCTTCAGGGGCATATACCTCTGCCCAGTGATTGTCATTGGAGAAACAGACATAGGCCCCATAGGTTTTATCTGCATTCAGGAGTTTGAAGGGCAATTCAAATGGTCGGATACATTCCTTTCTCAATTCACTCCATTGATATCCTGCAGAGGGAATGCATTGATGTGCATCTCTGTCGCCGCCTAGCAAATGTTTTTTTCGTTGAAAAGCTGAGCAATGGAATGTGCATGAACAGAAAAAAATGCCTAGCGCTATACAATACATGATAGGTAATAACAGTTGTTTTTTCATCCTGGATGTATTTAGGAATGACAGAAATGTAAATGCTGCGTTCCTAGTGCTGGTTATCAAAAATTTGATTGAAGTTAAAAAAATCATTAATTCTTACAGATTTTATCATCATTTGTTGACTAGCAATCGTAATTTGCTGTTGCTTTTCAACCTAACAATTCTTTTATGAGCAATGATTTTAACAAGAATGAAGACGCCCTCAAGACGGCTTGGAGCCAAGTTCGTCAAAAACTAGAGGTCATCGAAAAGGGGGGTGGCGAAAAAGCCATTCAAAAACAAAAAGAAAAAAACAAACTGACCGCCAGAGAAAGGATTGAATACTTAATCGATGCGGATCAGCCCTTTATAGAAATTGGTGCCTTTGCCGGCTATGAAATGTATGCAGAACATGGCGGCTGTCCAGCTGGTGGTACGGTGAGCGGCATTGGATATGTAAGTGGTCGCCAATGTGTCATCGTCGCCAACGATCAAACGGTTAAAGCAGGGGCATGGTTTCCGATCACTGGCAAAAAGAATTTGCGTATGCAGGAAATTGCCATGGAAAATCAATTGCCCATCATATACATTGTGGATAGCGCTGGAGTGTACTTGCCTATGCAAGATGAAATTTTTCCGGATAAAGAGCATTTTGGTCGAATCTTTCGAAACAATGCCAAAATGAGTGCTATGGGTATTACTCAAATTGCCTGCGTCACGGGTGCTTGTGTGGCAGGTGGTGCTTATCTACCCATCATGAGCGATGAAACCATCATGGTGGAAGGCGCAGGCTCCATTTTTTTGGCAGGCCCTTATTTGGTGAAAGCGGCCATTGGCGAAGACATTGACTTGGAAACCTTGGGGGGCGCCATTACCCACACAGAAATATCTGGTATTGCCGACTATAAATTCAAAACAGAAAAAGAGGCACTTGATCAAGTTAAAAAGACCATTGGCAAATTAGGAGATACTACTACTGCTGGCTTCAATAGAACAGTTGCCCAAAAACCTTCAAAACCAGAAGATCATATTTATGGTGTTCTCAGCGAGGGTAACACCAAACCCTACAATACACTCGATTTGATTGGTTGCATTGTAGATGCTGATAGTTTTGATGAATTCAAGCAGGATTATGGCAAAACAATTGTCTGTGGCTATGCTCGTGTAGATGGATGGGCGGTGGGCATCGTTGCCAACCAGCGAATGATGGTGAAAAATAAAAAAGGCGAACTGCAAATGGGTGGAGTCATTTACAATGACAGTGCAGATAAAGCTGCTCGTTTTATCATGAATTGCAATCAGAAAAAGATTCCCCTTGTTTTTTTGCAAGACGTTACCGGATTTATGGTGGGCAGCAGGAGTGAGCATTCTGGAATTATTAAAGACGGCGCCAAATTAGTAAATGCGGTAGCCAATTCGGTGGTGCCTAAAATCACCATCATTGTAGGCAATTCATACGGGGCGGGCAATTACGCCATGTGTGGAAAGGCATACGATCCTCGATTCATTTATGCTTGGCCAACGGCTAAAATAGCCGTGATGGGTGGTGAACAAGCAGCTAAAACCATGTTGCAGATTCAAGTGGCAGCGATGAAAGCAAAAGGAGCGGTGGTGTCACCTGAACAAGAAAAAGAGATTTTACAAAGAATAACGGATAACTATACTCGACAAACAAAACCTTATTATGCAGCCGCCCGATTGTGGGTAGATGCCATTATCAATCCAAGGGAAACGAGACGGGTAATATCAGAAGGCATTGCAGCTGCGAATCACAACCCAAACATACCTGAATTCAAAACAGGCGTATTGCAAGTATAATTGCTCACCGCCCTAAACAAACAGTTTTTTATGATTACCATTTATACAGACGGATCATCCAGAGGGAATCCAGGCCCCGGTGGCTATGGGGTGATCTTAATGTATGGTCATCACAGAAAAGAATTGTCTCAGGGATACCGACTTACAACGAATAATCGAATGGAGCTCTTAGCTGTCATTGAAGGCATTAAAGCTGTTCAGAAAAAAGACATGCCGATAATGGTCTACTCTGACAGTAAATATGTGGTGCGTGCCATCGAAGAAGGATGGCTACAAAATTGGATTAAAACCGATTTCAAGGGCGGAAAGAAAAATAGAGATTTGTGGGAGGTGTATCATTCCTTGTCAAAAGCATACAGCATTAAGCTTATATGGGTAAAGGGACACGCAGAAAATCCCCACAACAATCGATGTGATGAATTGGCTACCGCTGCTGCAGACGGAAATGATTTACAAATTGATGAAGGGTATGAAAACGGTTTGTGCTGATTGAATTAAGCAGCCACTTTCTGATGGGCCCACTTCATGCCGGCCCAATATGTTACAAACAATACCACAGAGAATCCAAGGTCGATCAGCAAACCATTCTTCACAAAAGGAATGCCTGCAGCGAGGCAAGTCAACCAACCCTGCATGCTTCTTTCATAAGTGATAGAATCAAACAAAAAGCAATTGGTGTTGCTGAGTAGGAAAAACAACAATGAGGCAGCAATGGAGAAACCTGTCACTTGAATAACGTTGATCTTTTTCATGCCAAACCCCAGTACAGTAATCAACAGCAAAGAAGCATAATTGCCTATCTGAGCCATTCCGTAAAAACCAGGGGCGATATTGAAAGCCTCTAATAAAATATCAGAAACGAACATGGCCAACAAGGGGAGCATGAATGCTAATTTTCTATCGGTGATTACTACGCCACTGAACAAAGAGATGGCGATGATAGGGTTCACGCTGTAGGGAAAGGTGGTTACTTTCAATACGGCTGCAAAAAATACCAGAAGCGCACCGATTATAACATTTGTCTTTTGTTGGGTCATGTTTTGAATCTTTTAACAAAAATAAGGCTTTTAGCCGGTTGTTTTTTTCTTGTAAGCCCTGCGTTTTATCCTCATGGTGTGAATATGATTTTTTTCTATATTGAATTGATGGCGAAACATCACGAAATAGGCAAGCTGGGGGAGCAAATGGCCATTAACTATCTATTGAAGCAGGGGTATAACATTTTGCATCAAAACTGGCGAAAAGGTCATTGGGAGATTGATGTATTGGCAACCAAAAACCAAAAATTGCACATAATAGAGGTTAAAACGGCCACCTGGGATACTCA
>CANGBQ010000144.1 GCA_947451985.1 Chitinophagaceae bacterium
GAGCGCGTCCAATGCAAAGCGAAGGGGTATTTTCCAGCAAGATTGACTGAATGGCAAGTTTTTGGCTAGCATAATCAGGTTGTTGCGAAAATTCAAATAGGTTTTGCGTGGATTGCCTTGAGGCAACGTGCCACCTCCCACATGATACACCACCGATTGCGGAACCGCATAAACTTTGTACCCGCTCCTTTGTACTCGCCAACAAAAATCAATTTCTTCCTGATGGGCAAAAAAGTAAGGATCCAATCCTCCCAATTGATGAAATATTTTAGCTCTTACCAACAATGCGGCGCCACTTGCCCAGAAACAAGGAGTAGCCTCATCGTATTGTCCATGGTCTTTTTCGCAAGTATCAAATACCCTACCCTTAGCAAACGGATACCCGAATTGATCCAACCAACCTCCGCAAGCACCCGCATATTCAAATTGATCTTTTTGATGGTAAGACAAGAGCTTGGGTTGGCAGGCACCGATCGCAGTGTATTTTTCCATCCATTCTATCATAGGATCTATCCAGCCCGGCGTCACTTCCACATCGCTGTTCAGCAATACATAATAATCAGCACAAATATCCTGCAAGGCCACATTGTATCCTTTTGCAAAGCCTAGATTGATTGGATGCTCAATAACGTTGACTGGGAAACGCTCCCGCACAAAGGCTACAGAGTCATCGGTAGAAGCATTGTCTACCACATAAACTTGAACATTCGGATAGGTAGTTGCCAATACAGAAGGCAGGAACTGTTCTAAATATTTTTTACCGTTCCAATTGAGTATAACTACTGCAACGGAAGGCGCTGGATGAACAAATGTTGGTGTGAACGAACTCAATGCGTACAATTGTAATGATATCCTACAAAAATACTTTATTTATTTTGATTGACAGGCCTGATAAAATAACCGAAATGTGTAATTTTAGACATGCTCCCCCACTTCTTTCATTGGCGTACCCTATTGGCCATCGTTGCCATCGTGATTGTTACCGGGACCGTGTTCTATTCGGATTTTCTGGCTAAAAAAATTGCAGCAGAAGAGAAACAAAAAATAGAACAATGGTTGCAAGCTGCCACCGACCTCAACAACCCGACTGCCAACTCCAGCAATTTGGCTAGCAAAATATTGACTGAAAACAGCCAGGGTATTCCCATGATCACTGTTACGGAGAATGACAGCATTCTGGATCATTACAATCTCGATTCCACCCGATTGCTGACCGATAAAAACTATTTACACAATAAATTGAAGGAATTTAAAAAGGGATACCCACCCATCATTTGGAAAAATCCTTTGAATCCGTCAGAAAAAAACCTGGTGTATTACGGTGAATCTACTTTGTTGAAACAAATCAAGTATTTTCCATTGATACAGCTATTCATCGTTTCACTTTTTATTTTCATGATCATCATAGCAATGAACAGCCGACACAAAAGCGCCCAAAACCAGGTTTGGGTGGGTATGGCCAAAGAAACGGCCCACCAACTCGGAACGCCCATCAGTTCTTTGCAAGGCTGGGTGGAGATGCTCAAAGAAACAGAAGCGAATCAGTCAATAGCCACAGAAATGAGCAAGGATGTCAACAGGCTGCAACTGGTGAGTGATCGATTTGGGAAAATTGGCAGTCAGCCCCAACTGACAGAAGCCAATCTTGTCCACCAGGTTGAACAGATGGTGCAGTACATTAAAAGAAGATCCAGCGAACGCGTTCAATTCAGTGTACTGGCGCCTTCTCATGAACAGGTGATGGCCCCCATCAATGCTTCTTTATTTGACTGGGTAATTGAAAATATTTTGAAGAATGCATTGGATGCAATGGAAGGAAATGGCCACATCACCATCGCCATCACATCCGAAACAAACAGCGCCATCATTGACATCACTGATACAGGCAAAGGAATCAACCGAAAACACCTTTCCAAAGTTTTCCGTCCAGGATTCACTACCAAAAAACGTGGCTGGGGATTGGGTTTGTCCCTGAGCAAAAGAATCATTGAAACCTACCACAAGGGGCAATTGTACATTGCACATACTGAACCTGGCAAAGGAACCACCTTTCGCATAGTGCTAAAAAAATAGCCTCGGCATACGCCAAGGCCATTTGAACCAGTGCGGCAAAGGAGATTCGAACTCCCACGCCCTTTCGAGCGCTACCACCTCAAGGTAGTGCGTCTACCAATTTCGCCATCGCCGCATGGAGTGGAACGCAAAGTTAGTTTTTACCGATGAAAAATTGAAATAATCCTGATCCTCTGTCCCCTAATTGGAATGGGGAGCCGGTTCAACACTGGCTGATCGATGTACAAAATATTCAATACAAGTGCTTTTTATTAACTTGTAAAAAAATCAGTGAATGACCCACGATATTAAATGCCCGAATTGCGGGAAAGAATTTGATGTAGAGAATGTATTGGCTGCTGACATCGAAAAGAAATTGCAAGCAGAATTTCAGGACAAATTGAATACCTCTCTAGCAACGGTGGCTTTGGAAAAGGAACAGCTAGTAGCTGAACAAAAAATGTTTGAAGAGAAAAAGAAACAAGAAAATGAAATCTTCAAACAAAAAATGGAGCAGGAAAAAACGAAGCTGGCCGCTGCCCTTCAAACAGAACTTTCTACCAGCATTGCTGCCGATTTTGAAGCAAAGCTGAAACAATTGGAGCAAGCCAATTTCAACAATGAAACAAAACTCAAAGAAGCGAGAGAGAAAGAATTAGAATATTTGCAAAAAACAAAGGAAATGCAGGATAAAGAAGCGGAACTGGAAATCACCCTTCAAAAAAAACTACAAGCTGAGAGAGCTCAATTAACCGAGCAAATTCGTTTGCAAGAAATCCAAAAAAACGAATTAAAAGAAAGCGAATACAATTTAAAACTGCGCGAACTGGAAAAGCAATTGGAAGACCAAGTGAAGCTGGCAGAAGAAATGAAACGAAAAGCGGAGCAAGGTTCCATGCAATTGCAAGGCGAAGTACAGGAACAAGCATTGGAAGAACTACTAAGAAGCTCCTATCCTTTTGACATCATCAGCGAAGTAGGGAAAGGCGTAAAGGGCGCCGACTGTATTCAAACAGTTCGCAATGCCAATGCACAAGAATGCGGCAAAATCATTTATGAAAGTAAACGTACGGAGCATTTTGCTGCCGATTGGGTAGAGAAACTTAAAAATGACATGCTCTCTCAGGGTGCAGACATCGCAGTGATTGTAACGAAAGCCATGCCCAAGGATATGAGCCAGTTTGGCGAAAAGAACGGCGTATACATCTGTAGCTTCAAAGAGGTGAAAAGCCTGTCGATGGTATTGAGAAATGCCATTCTTAAAATCAGCGAGAGCAGGAAAAGCCAGGAAAACAAAGGAGAGAAAATGGTCTCCCTCTACAATTACCTGACCAGTCAGGAATTTGTGGGCAATTGGAATGCCATCCGCGATGGATTTAGAAGCTTACGCGGAATGCTACAAAAAGAAAGAGAAGACTTTGAAAAGAACTGGAAGAAAAAAGAAAAACAAATCGAACTGATTATTCAAAATTCATTGCATATTTCCGGATCCATCGAAGGCATTGCAGGCCAAGACTCTATTGACATGCAACTCGACAATGATCAGGTGGATAATCTGTTAGAAAACTAACCTGTCCATAGTCCTTCTATCGTTTTTTCATAACTGAATTACATTATTTTTAATGTATTAAAATATTCATCATTATGAGAAAAATTCTCTTCTTGCTTTGCATGCTTGTTGCATCAATGGCTTCCTTTTCACAACAGAAATGCGTTATTAAAGTTATTGATGCCGCTACCGGCAACGCAATCCCCAATGCTTCAGTCACGA
>CANGBQ010000145.1 GCA_947451985.1 Chitinophagaceae bacterium
ATCAAATACCTAAAGCACCTGCCCTATGGCAAACCTGGTATCTACCATTTGAATGGGGTTAAGATCCATTACCAAAACGGCCCAGAATTGTTTCATAGTCTCGTGGAAATTTTTGTGGAAGATATTTATAACATCTCATTCAGTCATCCACGTCCTTACATCCTTGATTGTGGTGCCAATATTGGATTGGCTAGTATTTACCTGAAAAGAAAATATCCCGAAGCTATGATTGTTGCCTTTGAACCAGATGCTAACAATTTTGGCTTGCTCTCTAAAAATATCAATCAAATGAATTGGAAAGATATTGAGATCAGACAGGAAGCCATCTGGAAAGAGGATTGTCTGTTGGATTTTTCCAGCGACGGAACCCTGGGAAGCAAAATAGCCACTTCAGTGCCTACTCAAACTGGCAACACCAAAGCCATTCGATTGAAAAATCTCTTGAACCGAAAAATTGATTTTCTCAAACTTGACATAGAAGGTGCAGAAACAGAAGTGCTGAAAGATTGCGCCAGCCAATTATCTTGCATAGACCATTTGTTCATTGAGTTTCATGGACATTTTAATAAATTGCAAGAGTTAAATGATATTTTACAATTGGTGACGGCTGCGGGATTCTCTTACTATATCAAAGAAGCCACCTCTGTCTATTCAACCCCTTTCAACCGGAGCGATCGAAAGATGATGTACGATCTCCAATTGAATATTTTTTGTTTTAAAACAAAAACCAACTGATTTCTTTTCAAATGTCCCAAATACGAAAAAGCAGTTTAAAAGCCACCACCTGGATATACATCGGTTTTTGTATAGGCGCATTGAACACTTATTTCCTGACGCATCAAAGCTGGTTTGAGCCTGATCAAAATGGACTAACCCGGGCTTTGATTGAAATAGGTCAACTGGCATTTGCCTTTTCTACATTGGGCGTTACTTCGTATTTATTTAAATTCTTTCCCTATTATCAAGACAACCTGACGCCTCAAAAAAACGACCTGTTGTCGGTGGCATTGCTGGTATCATTGATTGGATTTGTCATTACTTGTTCCGGTATCGTGTTGTTAGAACCTGTCATTGTTCGAAAATTCAGTGCCCGATCCTTGCTGTTGGTGCAATACTTCTATTGGATCTTGCCGATGTCGTTTTTCATCCTCTTGTATTCGGTATTGGAATCCTATTCTTATGGTTTTGGGAAAGGCGTGTTGACCAGCTTGCTGAAAGAAACCATCCTTCGATTGTATACTCTTTGTATCATTTTATTGAAAGTGTTTGGTTGGATTGATTTCAGAACCTTTATCATCCTGTTTTCTTTTCAGTACGCCCTCATTGTGCTGGTATTGGCTTTCCATTTGTACCAACAAAAGCAATTGTGGATCAGCTTCCGATTCAGCCGTTTGACCTGGAAATTCAGAAAAAAGATTTTTGCCATCATGTCTTTAACTTTTATCGTGATCATTGTTGGGGTACTGAGACAAAGCATTGACGGACTCGTATTGGCAGCCAAACAAAATTTAACCAGTGTAGGTGTTTTCGGATTGGCAGCCTACATGGTGTCTGTATTGCAGGCCCCTTTCAGAAGCATGGTAGCGGTCACCATACCTATCTTGTCCCGGGCTTGGAAAGAAAAAGACACCAAAGAAATCCATCGGATTTACAGCCGGTCTTCCATCAATCTGCTCAGTTTTGCATTGCTATTTTTCTTTCTGATCTGGCTCAATTATACGGATGGTATAGTATTCTTTCACATCAATCCTGCCTACTTGGATGGGAAATGGGTTTTCTTTTTATTGGGACTGGTCACCATTGTTGAAATGGGAACAGGCGTAAATGCACAAATCATCAGCACTTCTACTTTTTGGAGATTCGAATTGTGGACAAGCTTGTTGCTCACAGCTTTAATCATACCATTGAGCTATAGTTTGACTGTACGATATGGAATTATTGGCCCTGCCATTGCCAACCTGGTTTCATTCACTTTGTACAATGGCATTCGTTGTTGGTTTTTGTGGCATCGTTTTCAAATGCAACCTTTCTCTTCAAAAACCTTTGAAGTATTGGCGCTGGCACTCCTAGCCTATTTAACTAGCCATTACTTATTTATCCATACGGAGGGACTTGCAGGAATGGTCAGCAGGTCTGTGGTGTTCGCTTGTCTGTATGGTGGCGGGGTGTATTTCAGAAAAATCACACCTGACCTGGAACCGATTGTTCAGAATATCAGAAAAAGAATGCCATTCCTGCGTAAGGGCAATTAATATCCTGGCAGTAATTTCAAAAAGGTTTTCAATGATTCCTTTTTAGTTTCATTGAAATGGTAATCGATGTTTTCTGTGTAATATTTTTTTAAGTCATACCCATCAAACCCAATTTCTTGGACAATTTCGTCCAAGTGATTCAGTCCTTCTCCGGTAGCTACATTGAATGCCTGAATAAAATCTTCGGGAAGGCTTTTGTTGGATAACCAAACTGCAAATACAAATGGAAGGCCTGTGTATTCTTTCCAGGCCAAACCGAGGTCGAATGCAAAACGGGATTTATTCCTTTGTACAAAGGCCCTGTCACCAATGACCAACCCGGCCGTCTTCCCTTGAATGTTTTTTTCGTAATCCGTATCCGCATCCAACAACACCGGGTTTATTTTCCATTGTTTTTCCATTAATATTTTCAATAAGGCCACTGAAGTTCGGCTTTGATAATCGAGCAAAATGGATTCAATTTCATGCAAGGGAACATCACTGAATAAACAAACACTCGCCACTTCGCCTGTAGTGCCAATGCAAAAATCAGAAACAATTTCAGAATTGGGCAATTGAGGAATCATGGCCACTGGCAATAGCGCTATGTCTGCATGGTCATGTATCAAATCGTGGGCCACCAAGGAAGGATATTTATATGTCAATTCAATCTGATCTTGAATCAATCCCTTTTGCAACCCATATGTAAGAGGCTTAGTGTTCAAATAGCTAACCGCCGCAATTCTTATCTTTCTGTTCAATGCATTCATCTCGACAAAATTAAACCAATTTGTTGTTCTTGCGACCATAATACAAAAGCATCGAAAAGAGTCTAAAACTTCAATTTTTGGGTGTAATTTTGCCCTATGAGCCAACCATCCCTTACCTCTATATCTCCGATTGATGGCCGTTATGCCAGATCCACCAAAGAATTAGCTGATTTTTTCTCTGAATATGCCCTGATAAAATATCGGCTGCGGGTAGAAGTGGAGTATTTTATTTTTTTGGCCGAGAAAAAATTCTTTTCGCTCCCGTCCAAGAAAATAAATGCCCTGCGACAAATGGTGGCTGATTTTTCATTAGATCAAGCAGCTCAAATAAAAGAGACGGAAAAGATCACCAATCACGATGTCAAAGCGGTAGAGTATTTCTTAAAAGAGCGTTTAGACGAAATAGGTGCTGGCACTTTAAAAGAATGGGTGCATTTTGGATTGACCTCTCAAGACATTAACAACACCTCTATTCCTATGTTATGGAAGGATGCTGTTGAAACCAGTTATCTGCCGGCTGTTCTTAATTTGCAACAACAGATTTACTCTATGGCCAAAAAATGGGAGAACGTTCCCATGTTGGCCAAAACACACGGACAACCCGCTTCTCCTACCAGATTAGGAAAAGAACTTATGGTTTTTGTGGAGCGAATGGAGAATCAAATACAACTCTTCAGTTATATTCCATTCAGTGGGAAATTCGGAGGAGCCACTGGTAATTTCAATGCCCACCATGTAGCTTTTCCTAAATACGACTGGGTGAAATTTGGTGACGAATTTCTTGAAAACAAACTGGGTATAGA
>CANGBQ010000146.1 GCA_947451985.1 Chitinophagaceae bacterium
TGTCTCTATTGGCTAATGCGCTTGTCTTCACCTTATACATCAATGCTGAAAAAGACAAAACAGCCAAAGGAATTTTTGCTACCACAGCCATTTATGGTTTGGTGATTCTACTAATTAAGACGTTTGCGTAAAAAGGTTAAACGTACAACGTTCAAGGTTCAAGGTTCAAAGAAAGCGTAGTTAAAATTTGTTCAAGATTCAATTTTCAACGGCCAAAAGGCTTACATCTTTCAGGGATTATTTTAAAAAAAATCTTGAACCTTCGCATCGCCTTGACCGTTGAACCTTGTCACTCCCCTTCCCCCAACTGAAACAGTCCATTCACAAAATCCTTTTTGTCAAAGACAAGTAAGTGCTCTGCTTGCTCACCGACACCAATGAATTTTACGGGAATGTTGAATTGATCAGCAATTGCCAATACCACACCTCCCTTAGCGGTTCCATCTAATTTGGTGACGGCCAAGGCTGTTACTTCGGTAGCAGCTGTGAAATGCCTGGCTTGTTCCAATGCATTCTGCCCGGTGCTGCCATCCAACACCAACAATACTTCGTGCGGCGCATCTGGGATCACTTTCTGAATCACACGCTTAATCTTGGACAATTCATCCATCAAGTGGGCCTTGTTGTGCAACCTGCCGGCAGTGTCAATTAAAATCACATCTGCATTTTTGGCCACACCGCTGATCACAGTATCATAAGCAACAGAAGCAGGGTCGCTGCCCATTTCTTTTTTCACAATCGGCACATTCACTCGCTCGCTCCAAATCGTCAACTGATCAACAGCAGCTGCTCTAAAGGTATCAGCTGCTCCCAACAAAACCGATTTACCCGCTTTGGTGAAATTATAGGCCAATTTTCCGATGGTCGTGGTTTTACCAACCCCGTTCACGCCTACCACTAAAACAACATGGGGTTTATGACCTTCGGGCAATTGATAATCAATGTACGCTGTATCTGAGGGAGCATCGATCAATATTGCTTGGATTTCTTCTTGAATAATCGCATGCAATTCACTCGTGCGTAAATATTTATCTTTCTGTATTCGTTTTTCTAGTCGATTGATAATCTTTACCGTTGTTTCAATGCCCACGTCCGCTCCAATCAATGCTTGCTCCACTTCATCCAACACCGATTCATCAATGGTGCTCTTTCCTACAATGGCCTTGGCTAGTTTACCAAAAAATCCCTCCCGGGTTTTCTGCAAACCTTGTCCGATGGATTCTTGCTGTTGTTTCTTTCCAAAAAACTGATCGAATATTCCCATGGTATTACTGAAAAAGATTTTTGATTTGATTTAATTGAATATGACTGTTGATGACACCGATATTCCTAAAACAAATAAAGCCATTCTGAACAAACAGAATAGCTTTATTAAAAAATATACAGTGCACCCAATTAACTTAAGTGCTCTTTAATTTTATCTTTGTGAACCATTGCTTCTTTAAAAGTGTAGGCGCCTGTTTTAGGGCTACGCAATGTGCGAATCACTTTGGTCCAGTTTTTTGCTTCCGCTGCTGCTTTTTGGTCTTTGGTCTTGATCGCGGTTTTAGCTGCTTTTGCCATGGTAATCTAGTTTATACGTTGAATGAAAAATTCAACTGATTATTTAATTTCTTTGTGAACGGTTACTTTTTTCAACGTTGGATTGTATTTCTTCAATTCCAAACGCTCAGGAGTGTTTTTCTTGTTCTTAGTAGTGATGTAACGGCTGGTACCTGCCAATCCGCTTGTTTTGTGCTCTGTGCACTCTAAAATCACCTGCACCCTGTTTCCTTTCTTTGCCATTGTATGCTAATTTTTAAAAAGCTTATTAAATTTTCACTCCAGCAGAGCGAAGTTCTTTAACTACTGAATACAAACCATTCTTATTGATGGTTCTGATTGCTTCTGAAGACACCTTGATGGTCACCCATTTGTCTTCTTCAGCTAAGAAATAACGCTTGGTTTGCAAATTGGGCAAAAACCTGCGCTTTGTTTTAATATTGGAATGCGAAACCTTGTTTCCTGTAATGGGCTTCTTTCCTGTTACCTGACATACTCTAGCCATGATCCTTAATTTTGGACGGCAAATGTACGGAGAAAACTTTAGAATGGAAAGTTTATACAGAAAAAGTTTTTGAATGCCCTCTGATCGCCAAAATTGGACCCCAATATGCGCAAATTGAGCTGATTTTCACTACTTTAAGCCCAAAATACCTCACCCATGAGCTTCCATCAAGTAAAAACCCATTTTTCCAGTGGCCTGTCCTTTACTGCCGAAATTGATCAATACAGCGTTCCAATGGACACCACCGAGGAAGGGGGTCAGCAGGCGGGCCCCAGCCCCAAAAAATTGATGTTGGCTTCTTTAGCGGGTTGCACCGGAATCGATGTCGTGTCTATCTTACATAAAATGAAAGTTGCTTTTAGTGAATTTTCCATTGAGGTGGAGGCAGGGTTGACAGAAGATCATCCAAAAATCTACCAAGATGTAATGGTCACTTATCGCATCCATGTGGAAGAAGCCGATCAATCCAAAGTGGAAAAAGCAGTTTCGTTGTCGCAGGAAAAATACTGTGGCGTCAATGCAATGTTCCGATCATTTAGCAAAGTAAGCAGTCGGATTGTTTATTGTTGACGCTTGGCTTTCCAGAGCACCCGGCACATTTGCAATACGATTGCCAATACAATCAATGAAAGACCAATGTAAAATTGCTGGTGCAATAGCTTGCGTTCGTCAAAGAAAATAAAGGCCAATATTATTCCATACAGCGGCTCCAAATTATAGGTAAGGTTAGCAGTAAAAGCAGATATTTTTTGTAATGACCTTAATTGCAATTCAAACCCAATGACCGTACAGAAAAATGCCAATACCAACAACCAAGCCCAATCGGATGAAGAAGGAAGAAAGTAGCTGGCAGGGAATTGGGTAAAATAAAAAGGCAGCAGCAAAGACAACAAAATTAACCCACCGCCAAACTCATAGAAGGTCAATAACCTTGGAGGAAAACGCTGAACCAATTGTCTATTGAAAATAGGGAACAGCGAACTGCCGATAGCGCAAACAATACCAAAGACAATACCCAATTTGTACTCAGGATGAAAATCAAAAATGATATAAATACCAATGATGGCCAATAACCCCAATAATGTTTCAGCCAAAATGATTTTTGTTCTTGTAATGAGGGGCTCTAATATAGAAGTAAAAAAACCACTCGCTGAAAGACAGACCAATGCCACAGACACGTTTGCATATTTGACACTTCCATAAAACGTTACCCAATGAAGGGCAATGATCAGCCCTACTCCTGCAATTCGAAAAAAATCTTTCCAGGCAATCCGCTTCATTTCTTTTCGCCAAGCCATCCATCCGCCCAAGATAAGAAGCGTGAGCAGCAATCGGAACCAAACCAACCAGCCCTCGTTTAACTCAATCAACTTGCCCAGAATAGCTGTGAAGCCCGCCAAAAAAACAGCCATGTGTAACTGGAGAAAAGATTTTTTCATCAAGGGCAAATATAAGGAGGGTTTGGAAGGTTTGGTGGGTTTGGAAGGTTTGGTGGGTTTGGAAGGTTTAATGGGTTTGGAAGGTTTGGTGGGTTTGGAAGGTTTAATGGGTTTGGAAGGTTTTGTGAGTTCGGTAAGTTTCGTAGGTTTAAAGACAAGGTTATCAATCACACCCACCAAACTTACGAAACCTACGAAACCTCCAAAACTTTAATAGTCTTAAAGACAAGGTTATCAATCACACCCACCAAACTTACGAAACCTACGAAACCTCCAAAACTTTAA
>CANGBQ010000147.1 GCA_947451985.1 Chitinophagaceae bacterium
CATTGTAATGGTTCGAAAAATTAACCCCTCCAATGTAAGCAATGGTTCCATCAATCAAAACTGCTTTCTGGTGCAATCGGCGTCCAAAATAAAAATGCTTGCTCTTAAAAATGGGTTCAAAGAATTTAAAAATAATTCCTGAATTGGCCATTTGTTCTCTGAAGTGATGAGATAATTTTTGAGAAGCATACCCATCTGCTATTAAGTATATCTGAACGCCTTTTTGAGCGGCTTTTTCCAATGCCAATTCAATCATTTGTCCGGTTTCATCTTCTTCATAGATGTAAGTCAGGATACAAATGCGATATTCGGCTTTTTGAATAGCTGCCAATAATGAATCAAAATAGGGCTTGCCCCCGCTTATCAATTCAGCACTTTTTGCGTGGCTTTCGTTCATGAGTTATCTCTGGTAAGAATGCTGGCGTATCGTCTACTAAAGAATCTTATTTCAATAAACTGCCACATGGGTATGTAAATGGCTGCTTGCTTGATTGGCTTTTTTGAGGTGTACATGCAAAATGCCTTCATGTAACTCTGCACAAACAAATTCTCCCGAAGCATTTTTGGGTAGTGAAATGATTCGATCCTTGCATTCGCTGTCAAATTCATGCATTTGATACGATTGTTTCGGATGTTGGTGTTTGTTTTTTTTCAAAATGCGTATCGTGAGCAGGTGGTCCTTTATTTCTAGCATAATTTCTTCTCTGCTAATACCCGGCACCATCAATTCGATTTTGTATTCGTCATTCAATTCTACTAGGTTGGTCATCGGCAGTTGGTTTTTAATTAACTTTTGTCGCTTCAAATGCTTGTCTACCATTCTTTCATCTCGGTATTGATGGAATGATCCTGGATAGAGGGTATTGTTGTCCAAGTGAAAAATTGACTTCTTCATTTTATGCTGATTGTATGTTGTAATGGCTATAAATCTAACATTGACCTATTGCCTTTAGTATGATTACATAATGCGTATTGAATGATTTTCATCAGCGATTAAGGCTGATTCCCATCCATTCCTATTCCTACTAACATCATGATTATGAAGTTACTTTCTGGGTACTTTTACCATCCCTCATCACTCAAAACATTCTTATGTCAAAAAATAAATCAACGTATTTTCTGGGAGAATTGAATAGCTGGCTAAATACCATCCAGCTTCATAAAGACCAAAAGGTATTATTAGATAGAAATCTTGAGGATGTGGTCAGAAGAAATTCTTTGATTGATATTGCTGCCAAAGTAGAAGCTCATCAAATATTACTCAACGAAGTAGCAATTAAATTGAAGGATTTAGAAGAGCGAATCCATCATCAAGAATTGACATTGAAGCCAGAAAACACTTTGATAGAAGATGCATCGCTTACGACTGAGATGGAACAGGGTCAAACAGAATTGAGACAAAATACCCTTGCTGCTGAAAAGGAATTCATCGACATCAAATATTATTGTCACGATTTTTTATCAGATACTTTGAAGAAATAAGAATTAGTCAATTTGCTTATTACTAAAAACGCCCTTATCAAGGACGTTTTTCTGTAATCGAAATATTTGAGATGAGCATCAATCTTCAAAAGCATATTCTGGTTCCTGAATTACTAATTTACTTTCTACTGCAATGACACCCGGTGCTGACCAAGCTGCGTTTTCAGCGTCTTCTTTTTCTGCAAATGACCGAACTGTTCCTTTTAACAATACCCTGCTTCCAACCACTTCTGCTTTTATTTTAGAAGAGTCAATATTAGCGCTGCGCAAAAAGCTTGCATTGATTTTTTGTTGTATTTCGTACGGAGTAATTTTTGCTTTTACAGTGATCAGATTGGTGATAAATCGAACGCCTACAAGGTTTTCGATCGCTGTTTTGGCTTGTGTTCTTTGGTATTCCCACTCCACATCTCCCTCTAGTTTAACATTACCATCGTCCACGCTGACTTTTATTTTTTCTTCTGGTATCATCGTGTGCCATTTCAATGCATTGACCACTGCTTCTGCAATTTCAGTATCACTCTTTTTGTAAGCGGGGGAGATGCCTACCAAAATGTCTTCGGCTATGGCTTTTACACCAGCTACTTTTTTTGCTGCTTTTTCGGCTAATACTTTTTTTGAAAAGCTATCCACTTGACCGGACAGGGTGACTATGCCATTTTTTACTGCTACGCCAATTTGTGAAGCATTCAAGAAGGGTTCCCATTTGAGTTGCTCAATGACGTCTTTTTGAATTTCGTTATCTGTTTTCATGCTGTTTTTTTTAAAAATGTATTGAATGAATTATTATTCCAAAGAAACCAATCCTATTGTTTCTGAACAAGAATGCGAGTCAGAGTGCGGAATGATTATCGTTGATGATTTTATTTCGGAGAAATGGATGGTTGTAAGTATTCTATTACGACCTCATCACTTACTTGTTCAAAATATTCATAAAAGGAACTGATTCCATAGAAGTCATCTGCTTCTATTAAGCTAACCAGTTTATTCAATTCTTTACCCATTATTTTAGCTTTATTTTTAGGCAAAACAGGAATAGCTGCAATGATGCTGGCAGGCTTACTTTTTTTAACAATGGCGATGGTTTGTAGCATTGTGTTTCCTGTAGCAATGCCATCATCGACCAATATCACAGTTTTGTTGATAAGCGGCAGCGCAGAGCGGTTTCCTACATATTTTTCTTTCATAGTGAGCAGTATTTTTCTCACTTGTTTTAGTTCTTCGTGGATGTATTGATCACTCACGTCTTCGTGTGGAATGATGAAATAGTCCTCAAGACTAGCCGCTCCTATGGCATATTCTTTATTCAAAGGATGGCCTATCTTTTTGATTAGAATGATGTCCAAAGGGAGTTGTAATGTTTCTGCAATTATTTTTCCAACAGGAACTCCTCCTCTAGGAATGGCTAGGACTATCCCATTCGAAATTTTAATTCGTTTTAATTTTTCAGCTAATAATCTTCCCGCTGTTAATCTGTCCCGAAACATACATCAAAATTGTACGTTGAATGTTTTTTTACGCAAGTATAGGATGAAGCGTGTGTTGATACCATTGAACGGCTACATCGGCAACTTTTTTCATCATGCCGTGTTCCTCAAAAAGATGCGTTGCTCCTTCTATTATTTCTAATTTTTTTTCACAATGCAGAAGCGTATACGCCTCCTTGTTTTTTTCTAAAACATCATAATCCAAACTGCCTACAATTAATAGGGTCGGTGCTTCTACATTGGATAAGCTTTCAATTGCTAAATCAGGCCTGCCCCCTCTTGATATCACTGATTCTATTTGTGGTAAAAATGCAGCAGCCTTTAATGCAGCAGCTGCTCCAGTACTGGCTCCAAAATAGGCAAGGCTGCAATTTTTGCAGGCTTTTTGTTCTTCGAGCCAATGGGTGGCGCCAATCAGTCTTTTCGTCAATAAGGAAATATCGAAGCGATTGCTGTATTGCTGGTCTTCTTTCTCGGAAAGTAAATCGAGTAAAAGTGTTCCATATTGTCGCTGGTGCAACAATTTAGCCACCATTTGGTTTCTTGGGCTCATTCTGCTGCTGCCGCTGCCATGTGCAAAGACAATGATTGCTTTTGCTTTGAGGGGCACCACCAAATCGCCTGTCAGTGTAATGCTTCTCAGTGGAATCTCTACTTCACTGTTGAATCTGTAATCCATTTTTTTTGTTTTAATAACGTAATACAATGGGTGCTCGAGCTTCTATGTTGATTTCGTGTTCAGCGAGTTGAGTCAATC
>CANGBQ010000148.1 GCA_947451985.1 Chitinophagaceae bacterium
AAGGGCTTTGTCTTTTTCAAAATACTTTTGATACTCCGACAAAGTGGTGGCCCCGATGGAACGCAATTCTCCTCTTGCCAGTGCGGGTTTTAAAATATTCGCCGCATCCATGGCACCATCTCCTCCGCCTGCCCCCACCAACGTATGGATTTCATCAATAAACAAAATGATTTCACCTTCGCTATCAGTTACTTCTTTCACTACCGATTTCAATCTTTCTTCAAATTCTCCTTTGTACTTGGCACCTGCAATCAATTGCCCCATGTCGAGTGCATAAATGATTTTAGATTTCAGGTTTTCGGGCACATCCCCATTGACAATGCGCATGGCCAAACCTTCAGCAATAGCGGTTTTTCCCACCCCGGGCTCTCCCACCAAAATCGGATTGTTTTTGGTTCGCCTGCTAAGTATATGAAGGGTTCGCCTGATTTCTTCGTCTCGTCCAATTACCGGATCGAGCTTGCCGATGCGAGCCAGCTCAATTAAATTTTTTGCATACTTATTCAGTGCATTGAAGGATGTCTCTTGCGAAACAGAACTGATTTTGGTGCCTTTGCGCAATTCCTTGATGGCAGCAATCAATCCTTTTTCGGTAAGCCCCGCATCTTTTAAAATATTTGCGGTGCTATCTTTTCCTTGTACAAGAGCCAATAAAATATGTTCAGGCGTTACAAATTCATCACCGAAACTTTTCAGTACAGCGCCTGCTCGCAAGAGAACCGCATTGGCCTCCCGACCTAGGCTTTGCGCTGGGTCTTTCTGAACCACAGGTAGTTTCTTGAATAAATCCTGTAATTTATTTTCCAATAATGGAATGGCCACGTTATTCTTCTTCAGTAAATATTCAATAGGAGAATCTTCCATTTTCATCAGTGCTTTCAACAAATGCTCCGATTCAATATTGGGATGCATCTCATTAAAGGCGAGTTGTTGGGCTTGTTGAAGCACTTCTGTTGCCTTGATGGTAAAATTATTGGTGTTCATAACAGTCGTTTTATTTTTGTATAATAGATTACATCAAATCTTTACCCAATTGAAAAAGTATGCTATTCTGGCATAGAATACAATGATAAACTGACTAAGTATCAGAGTTTTTAAATATTAAATGATATTTTTACATGCATAAATTGTAAAAGCAGCTAATATCTAAGGATCTTCGGCAAACAATGTTAAATCAGCAATGAAAAAACTCGCCAAACTTTTACTATTAATTTCTCTGATTGGTTATGATACAAATTTTTAAAAATAACTGATGTACGAAAATAGAAAACAACCCCTTGCCCCAAAACATATTTACCGCAAAAGAGTCACCAACAATGCCCTGATTGCCTCTTTGATTGTACTAGGCAGTTTGCTGATTGGTATCATTGGTTACAAAATGACTATCCCAGCATTTGATTGGTACGACAGCCTACTAAACGCATCCATGATTTTAAGTGGCATGGGACCTATGATTGATCCCTCCATTCCATTGACAAAGGCAGCAAAAGTATTTGCATCTCTATATGCATTGTTCAGCGGGGTTACTTTTCTAACCACTTTTGGCGTTTTGATTGCGCCAATTCTGCATCGATTTTTTCATAAAATTCATTTGGAAGACGGCTCTTCACAATAAGTTACTTTAGACACATGATGAACATAGAAGCCGCCACACATTTGGTAAAAAATACTGCAGCCGAATTGGGCTTTTCATTTTGTGGCATTGCAAAAGCTGAATTATTAACAGAGGATGCCAGAAGACTGGAAGATTGGCTATCAAAAGGAATGCATGGACAAATGCATTACATGGAAAAATATTTTGATCTTCGGATTGACCCTCGCAAACTGGTGCCGGGCGCGCAATCGGTTATCACTTTGCTCATCAACTATTTCCCCGAAACTTCTCAAAGCATGGAAGAATCGAAAGTATCAAAATACGCATGGGGACAAGACTACCATGTAGTCATCCAATCAAAACTGCATGCATTCTTTTCCATACTTAGAGATAAAATTGGCGCCATTGAAGGAAGAGGCTTTGTAGACAGCGCACCGGTGATGGAAAGAAGTTGGGCGCAACGATCCGGATTGGGATGGGTAGGGAAAAATGGAAACTTGATTAATAAAAACAATGGTTCTTTCTTTTTCATTGCTTCGTTAATAGTAGACATCGAATTGTTATACGACAGTCCTCTCGCAAAAGATTATTGTGGCACCTGCACCCAATGTATAGACGCCTGCCCTACCGAGGCTATCTTGCCTAACAAAGTGGTAGATGGCAGCAAGTGTATTTCTTATTTTACGATTGAATTGAAAGACGCATTGATCAATCACAATATGAAGGGAAAATTTGATCAATGGTTATTTGGTTGCGATACTTGCCAAGATGTTTGCCCCTGGAATCGTTTTTCTACACCTACTAAAGAGCCTGGCTTCAAGCCCCTACCCGAGATTCTTGAATTTTCTACCACGGACTGGGAGGAGCTGACTGAAGAGTCATTTAAAATGATTTTTAAGGATTCGGCTATCAAAAGAACTAAATTTAGTGGCATCAAAAGAAACCTTCAATTTCTCAAAGACAATCAGCATGAATCATAATGTCCACCAACTACACCACATCAGCCATAAAAAAAGCAGGTTGATTATTGGGCTCATGAGTGGCACCTCCTTAGATGGCTTGGACATAGCCCTTTGTAAAATCTATGGAGAAGGTGTTGGATCAAAAGTTTCATTAATGGCATTTGAAACCATTCCCTATACTGCGTCCCACAAGCAAATGATTCAATCTGTTTTTTCCAAGGATACCATTTCGTTGCAACAATTGTGTCTGGTAAATGAAAAACTAGGTCAATTGCATGCCGACATGATCAATGCGTTTTTAAAACACCGAAACATTTTGTCGAAAAAAATTGATTTGATAGCCAGCCATGGACAAACCGTCTACCATGCGCCCAAACGTTTTCACCAACAACAAATGTTCGGAAACGGCACTTTGCAAATAGGCGATGCAGACCAGATTGCAGCGCGAACAGGCATCATTACCCTCAGTGATTTCAGGCAAAAGCATATCGCCGCTGGTGGAGAAGGCGCTCCCCTTGCAGCTTACGGTGATTTTTTATTGTTCGGACATTCAAAGAAACATATTGTTTTATTAAACATTGGAGGCATTTCCAATGCTACTTTTATTCCACCCGGTGGCAAATGGAGGAAAGTTGTATCCACAGATATAGGACCAGGCAATAATTTGATGGATCAATGGATGCAAGCGCATTTTCCCGGAAAAAAGTTTGATCAGAATGGAAAAATAGCCAGAAAGGGGACCGTACACAAAGGCCTCCTACAAGCATTGACTCGCCACCCTTTCTTTAAAATAAAATTCCCTAAAACAACCGGGCCTGAATGGTTTAATCTTTCCTTTATTAAAAAAGCACAAAAAGAAAGCCAGACAGAAAAAATAAGTCATGCAGCAGTAATGGCCACCCTGAATTTGTTTACGGCCCAGACAATTGCACAGGCCATACAAAAAATCGTGAGCAAGCATACATCCTTCGATCTCTTGATCAGTGGCGGCGGTTCAGAAAATACATTATTGATTGAGAACCTTCAGTTAATGCTACCCAAAGTAGCTGTACAAACAACTGCCCGTAAAAATATACATCCAGGGGCCAAAGAAGCTATCCTATTTGCTTTACTTGCAAACGAGCAAATAGCGGGGACAAAAAAAACATTTGATAAAGCACCAG
>CANGBQ010000149.1 GCA_947451985.1 Chitinophagaceae bacterium
AACTCAACACCATCGTATTGGATGCCCTGCAGTTTGAGGCTAAAAAAATATTGAGTTAAACCCCAACGCATGTCAGAAAAAAACATCACCACCGATTCAGGCATATCCATCAAAGAATTGTACACCGCTTCGGATGTTCAACAGCAAGATCCCTCTGTTGCTGGCCAATTCCCTTTTACAAGAGGCGTACAGTCCTCGATGTACAGAGGCAAATTATGGACCATGCGGCAATATGCAGGCTTTTCTACTGCTGAGGAAAGCAATAAAAGGTATCATTACTTGCTCAACCAAGGGGTGAGTGGATTGAGTGTAGCTTTTGATTTGCCCACCCAAATTGGATACAACAGCGATCATCCACTAGCGGATGGAGAAGTGGGAAAAGTAGGCGTCGCCATTGATAGTTTGGAAGACATGGAAAAATTGTTCGAAGGCATTGAATTGGAAAAGGTTTCTACTTCTATGACCATTAACGCTACCGGATTCATTTTACTTGCTTTCTATGTCGCACTGGCCAAAAGGCAAGGTGCCGATTTGCAAAAAATTACTGGCACCATACAAAATGACATTTTAAAAGAATACGCTGCCAGAGGCACTTATATCTATCCGCCCAAACCCTCCATGAAAATCATCACTGATATATTTGAGTGGTGCAGCAATGAATTGCCCAAATGGAATACCATTTCAATTTCAGGTTACC
The DNA here is from genome assembly GCA_947451985.1 of Chitinophagaceae bacterium. GTDB lineage: Bacteria > Bacteroidota > Bacteroidia > Chitinophagales > Chitinophagaceae > Ferruginibacter. The sequence continues at coordinate 698 of CANGBQ010000149.1, forward strand.
ATATCCGGGAGGCAGGGAGCACTGCCGTACAAGAGATTGCTTTTACATTGAGTAACGGAAAAGCATATGTAAAAGCAGCCATCGAAAAAGGATTGGGCATCAATGTTTTTGGCAAAAGGCTGTCCTTCTTTTTTAATGCGCACAATAATCTTTTTGAGGAAGTGGCAAAATTCAGGGCCGCAAGAAGAATGTGGGCTAAGATGATGAAAGAGTTGGGCGCCACCGACGAAAAAGCCATGATGTTGCGCTTTCATACACAAACCGGGGGCAGTACGCTTACCGCGCAACAACCCATGAACAACATCAGCCGGGTAACCGTTCAAACCCTGGCCGCTGTGTTGGGCGGCACACAATCCCTCCACACCAACGGATTTGACGAAGCTTTGAGCTTGCCTACCGAACAAGCCGCCACCATTGCCTTGCGAACACAACAAATCGTTGCATTTGAAAGTGGCGCCGCAGATACGGTGGATCCTTTGGCTGGAAGTTATTTTGTTGAACAGCTCACCCATGAAGTAGAAACTGCCGCCTTTAAATTGATTGAAACAATTGATGCCATGGGCGGAAGTGTTGCTGCTATTGAAGAAGGATTTATCCAGGATGAAATTGCCAGAAGCGCCTACCAATATCAACAACAGATTGAATCAAATTCCAAAATCATTGTAGGCTTGAATAAATTCACTTCCAATCAGGAGGATAAAATTCCAGGGTTTAAAATCGATGAAAGCATTCAAAAAATGCAGGTTGAAAAATTAAAGGCATTGAAAGCGAAAAGAAACAATGAACAGGCTAGTATTTGCTTGGATGCTTTGTCAAAAGCTGCGAAAGAAAATCAAAACATCATGCCCTTCGTGATTGATGCAGTGGAATGCTATTGCACCCTTGGAGAAATTTCGGATACCCTTCGAAAGATTTATGGAGAGTACAAATAAGACAGCATTTTACATTTCCTTGAACGTTGAACCTTGAGCGTTTTGTCCTAATGCGCAAAATCTTTTTGATAGTCGCCCTTGATGCGCTCCATGGAAGGATTGAAATAGCCGAATTTTACATGAGGGAACTCCTCTCTAATCAATTCCATCATTTGTTTGATGCCCATACAGGTGCCGGTATCTTGCACTTCAATTTTTTCCAAATACCAATCCGGATCAATATTGAAATTCCGCCACTGAATCATGCACAGATCGGTTTCGCGAATCAGCGTGCGAAGCGCCTCGTATTCCTCTATACTATCGGTCATACCCGGAAAAACAAAATAGTTGATGCTGGTCCAAGCGCCAAAACGCCTGGCCACTTTCAGGCTTTCAATCAAATCCTCAAACACATAGTTATTGGGCTTGTAATAGGCTGTGTAAACGTCTTTTCTGGCTGAATTGGTGCTCACACGCATACTGTTCAACCCTGCTTCGCACAAAGCTTTCACCGCATCTGGCTTGCTACCATTGGTATTGATATTGATACTGCCCTTGGGCGTATGTTTTCTGATTTCAACAATGGACTCTCGAATGGTCTCCCACATGAGCAAGGGTTCTCCCTCACAACCTTGACCATAACTAATGATCGGAAAAGGAGCCGATTCCAAATGTGGCACGGTGAATTCAACTATTTCTGCTGCAGTGGGCTTGAAAGTTAACCTGTCTTGGGTACTGAAAATGGTTTCATCCTCAGGCTGAAAGGAAATACAACCGATGCAGTTGGCATTGCAGGCAGGCGATACCGGAACCGGACATTCCCATCTGCCCAATGCAAGATTGCGGGCTGCAGGACATGTATAGGTCATGCAACAATTGTCCATTAAGTGCTTTACCAAACGATTGTGTGGATATGCTGTCAGCAATTGATCATGTCCCTGCTGAATCTGATCATCTTGATATCCCGCAGCTTCCTGGCGAATGTCCTGTTCAATCCGAACAGCCGGGACATACAATTGATCATTGTACCAACCTGCAGCAGTATAACAAAACAAAGGTAAAGTAGGTGCATCGGGCAAGGTTTCATAGGCTGCCATATACAAGCCTGTGTGAGCAGGTGGGATAAAAGCTGCGACCGCCCAGCCTTTTTCACATAACCTCATTTCCCCTGTAACCACATCGATTCCAATTCCTCTTCGACCCGGCAATTCATACAATTGACCGCCTTCGGGCAAATCAATCCAATCTTCCACAGGTATTGGATAAGCATCCCAGCCACTCCTGCCGGTAATATACAAACTGGTGTCTTCAAAAATATTTCCATTCCCATCAGAGTATAGTAGATAGGGAGATTGTTGTAAAGTTTGCATATAAAATAATTTATGTTGCCGTTGATGGTTGCAACATCTGATTGCAAAATAGATTAAAAACCGACTCGTCCGGGATATTTTCCCTATTTGAAATAACAAACTGCAGCAATTGATTGCTTTTCAAATCGAGGGTCAAAACGTTGTCTTTCAAGCGCACCTGCTCAATCTCAGACCAAGGAATCAATCGAGCAGGAAAAGAAGGATACAAACAGCCGATAGTTGAAAAAACAATTTTCAATTCTTTGCTGACAAACCAACCAAAGAAACCACACACACACATCAAGCTCCCTCCAAGATACATACCCAGCAATACCCAAAAGATGCCACAGCCTATAAAAGCCATGTTAAAATAAAGCATAGAAGACTTCAGGCGAAACTGAAGATCGTAAAGGAATGCTGCTGCTAATATACACAGCCCCATTCCTGATACACACAGATTGAACAAATTGGATGCTGTTAATAAATAATAGAGAAACGCCAATAGGTTGATTACTGCAATAATAAAAGTGACCACTTTATAAGTGGCCGCTTTTTCATTGGTAAGTATGATGGTGAATTTATCCATTATTCGGATGACTAGC
>CANGBQ010000150.1 GCA_947451985.1 Chitinophagaceae bacterium
TATGGTTTTTTTATTTGGGTAAATTAAAGCTACTTTTGTAAGGTGAAACAATTCAGGCACCAGCACCAGCGACCCAAAAAGAACACCCTCATCATTGGAAGGGAGATGGTCATCAACGCCATTCAATCTGGTAAACAATTGGAGCGTATTTATTTGCAATCCACTGTTCATGGCCCTTTGATAGAAGAAATCAAATCGTTGGCTGCTGCTGCATCCATCCCTATCAATAAAGTGCCAGTAGAAAAGCTGAATAGTTTCAATGTGAGCAATCATGAGGGATGCATTGCGCAGATTTCAAAAATTCAATATCAAGATCTACAACAAGTCATTTCATTTATAGTAGACAAAGGCGAAGTGCCATTTTTTGTAATCTTAGACGGCATCACAGACATTCGAAATATTGGTGGCATTGCCCGCAGTGCTTTTTGTTTTGGAGTCCATGCTATCATTATTCCAGACAAAGGAGTCGGGGCCCTGAATGAAGACGCCATCCTCACTTCCGCCGGAGCATTGGAGCAAATTCCGGTTTGCAGAGTAGGCAGTTTGATGAAAGCCGTAGATGAATTGCACCTTAATGGAATTAAAGTATATGCCAGTGAGATGACCGCTGAGCAATCGATTGAAAAATGCGATTTTACGATACCCACCGCCATTGTGATGGGAGGCGAGGAGAAAGGTGTGTATCCTGCTTTGATGAAAATTTGCGATGAAGTTTTTCGAATACCCATGGCGGGAAATTTTGAATCCCTGAATGTTTCTGTGGCAACGGGCGTCATTTTGTATGAAGCCATGCAGCAAAGAATGCGTTGATTCTTTCAATCCATTTCATGTTTATGAATACATCTTCTATACAGTTGATTGAGTGTCCGAGAGATGCGATGCAAGGATGGACAACACTCATACCAACAGCTCAGAAAATCGAATACATCAATTCGTTGTTGCAGGTGGGTTTTCATACCATAGATTTTGGCAGCTTTGTCTCTCCAACGGCCATTCCTCAAATGGCAGACACCCATCAGGTATTACAAGGACTTTCACTAACAAATACTGACACCAAACTATTGGCCATCGTTGCCAATCTAAGAGGAGCGGAGCAAGCAGTTGGCTATGATGCGATCGATTACGTAGGATTCCCTTTTTCCATTTCAGAAGTTTTTCAACAAAAAAATACGAATCGTTCGATAGCCGAAGCATTTGAATTGGTATGCAGCATTCAGGAATTGTGCCAACAGTACAACAAAACATTGGTGGTATATCTGTCGATGGGTTTTGGCAATCCTTATGGAGAGGCATACCATGAAACCCTCGTATTGGATTGGGCAACTAAAATGGCAGCTGTTGGCGTTTCAATCATTTCCTTAGCCGACACAGTGGGCCTGGCGAGCCCTGGTCAGGTGTTGTCAACCACTTGCTTGTTGGTGGATGCCTTGCCACAAACAACTATAGGAGTGCATTTGCATTCCACCGAGTCTCAATGGCAAGAAAAAGTGCAAGCTGCACTCGAAGCGGGTTGCAGACGGTTTGACGGAGCCCTGAGAGGGATAGGAGGTTGTCCATTATCGGGTAATGCTTTGGTGGGCAATATGAATACAGAGCGCATGATTGCTTATTTTCAAGATGGTGGATGGATGGATACACTGAACCAATCGGCTTTGCAACAGAGCCTTTATTTGGCAAATCATTTGTTTGTGTAATTGAATATCAGTTAAATGGCCAAAATGGATTTTAGATTGGAAATGCAACCTCGGGACTTTGAAGCCAAACTGCTTCATGACCATCGCTTGTTGCTGATTGGCTCTTGTTTTACTGAACAAATAGGAGCGAAGTTGGATTATCATCTCTTTAGCACCCTTCAAAACCCCAATGGCATTTTGTTTAACCCTGTTAGCATTGCCCAAGCGGTAACTGGGTATGTTCATCATCGACAATACACAGAACAAGATTTATTTTGTCAACAAGATATTTGGGGAAGCTGGGATCATCACACACGTTTCTCCCATACAGATCCGCAATTGTGCCTGGAAGCCATCAATACATCACAATCCAATGCACATTTATTTTTAAAGAAAGCAGATTGGATGCTGATTACCCTAGGATCTTCTTTTGTATACGAATTGCCTGATAAAGGAGTGGTCGCGAATTGTCACAAAGTACCTACTGACAAATTTTCGAAGCGATTGCTTTCGTCTTCCGAAATCATTCGTTTGCTGCAACAAATGATGGATGAACTGACTGCATTTAATCCATCTATCAAAATCATCTTTACGATTAGTCCGGTTAGACACCTAAGAGATGGTTTTGTTGAAAACAACCAAAGCAAGGCCCGGCTTATTACTGCTGTGCATGAACTGGTTCATCAAAATAGCAATGCTTTTTATTTTCCTGCATATGAATTGATTATCGATGACCTAAGGGATTATCGTTTTTATGCAGAAGACATGGTCCATCCCAACTATTTGGCCACTCAATATGTTTGGGAAAAATTCATCACAGCTTGTATCGATGAAAAAGCTGTTGCGTTGATGAAAGAGATTGCTTCTATACAAATTGCCAAAAGTCATAAGCCATTCAATCCGTTGTCAATGCAGCACCAGCAATTTATAGAGACATATGGGCAGAAATGCAAGCAATTGGCTGCAGCCTATCCGTATATTGATTTGACGGACGCATTGGAGTTTTTTGAAAAGGGGAGGCAGCGCTAATTTTTTTAATGAATCCGGTCGCCCCTTACTGCGGCGCTGTTCATCAACTCTTTTTCGTATTGAAGCCATTCGGCCCATCTTTTGCGAACGGCTTTCTTATCGACATAATGTTCAGCCAAGGTAATGAACAATGTATAGTGTCCTGCTTCACTTTCCATGAACTTTCTATAAAACTTTCTCATGTAGGCATCGTCCAGTCCTTCACTGAGTCTTTTGAAGCGTTCGCAACTTCTGGCTTCAATCAATGCCATGGTCAGCATCTGGTCCAAAAAGCGCTCCATCGGACTCCCGCCTTTTTTCTGAAATTCCAGCAATTTATTTACATACACATCCTTTCTTTGTCTGCCTAAGTTAAGGCCGCGTTTTTTTAATTCTGATAAGACCATTCTGAAATGTCCCCATTCTTCTGTTACGATGGGGCTCAATTCTTCTACCAGTAATGTCTTTTCTGGATTTTTTTGAATCAGTGAAATACAGGTAGTAGCAGCCTTTTGTTCGCAATACGCATGATCGGTCAGGATTTCTTCCATTTGTATTTCGGCCAAGTTGACCCATCGGGGGTCAGTGGGCAATTGTAAGCCCAATATGTTTCTGGTATGTTCGCTCAAGGTCTCCTGCATACTCAAAAATATATAAAGCCAATGTAAATAGGCGGTTTTTTTAAAATTAGGCCCAAGGGAATAGGGCTTTCAGCAATTTTAATTTACTTTACAGGATACAACTCCCACTATGAGATTTTTATATCTTTTTTTATCTGCTGCCCTTACAGTGATTTGCTGTTTTTTGCTGGACACCAAAACTTTATTACCCGTTCCTTTAGGGAAACTGCTCTCGCCTCAAGAAGGTATTTGGCAGA
>CANGBQ010000151.1 GCA_947451985.1 Chitinophagaceae bacterium
CTGAGCGCCGCGGAGAGGGTTCTGAAACTTGGCTCCACATACAGGAATTGTAAAAATTCCTTCATGCTGAAGATGCCGAATTTGTACCATTTGAATACAAGGAATCCAAGCATCGGAGCGATCAGTCCGAGTATCATTCCAAACCACATATTGTCTTTTTTGAATATCATCTGAACAATTTACTTTTTTCCAATTGTTTTTTAAGGATATAGTTGGTTAGGTCAAATTGAACAGGCACCACGCTTACATAATTGCGCTGCAATGCCCATACATCCGAATCCTTCGCTTTGTCAAAGTTTTTAAATTCACCGGTAAGCCAGAAATACTTCTTTCCCTGAGGATCCAGTCGTTCGTCAAATTCTTCCTCGTACTTGGCGTATGCCTGTTTGCAAATTTTGATTCCTTTGATTTCTTTATATGGAACGGCTGGGATGTTCACATTCAACAACAGGTGTTTATCCAATTTCTTTTGTTGCAGAATGGAGGACACTACCTGGTGTACAATTTTTTTAGAAGGTTCAAAATCGGCATCGTACCGATAATCAAGTAGGGAAAAACCGATACTGGGAATGCCTTCGATGGATGCTTCCATGGCCGCAGACATGGTCCCACTATAAATTACATTGATGGAGTGGTTGGCGCCGTGATTGATGCCGCTCAAACAAATATCTGGTTTACGATGCAGAATCTTGTCAACGGCCAGTTTAACACAATCCACGGGCGTGCCGCTGGTTTGCCAGGCTTCAATCTCACCAAAAAGATGCATTCGGTTCATCCGAAGGGGAGAGCCAATCGTAATCGCGTGTCCCATGCCGCTTTGTGGCTTATCGGGTGCCACTACCACTACTTTTCCGAGGTCTTTCACTGCTTCTACCAAACTACGTATACCCGGCGACGTAATATCATCATCATTGGTAATTAGGATGATGGGTTTTGTTGTATTTTTTTTAGCCATAAATATTAATTAAACCAACGCATGAGCGGTCTTGCTACTTCTCCTTTGTTAGGCCATGGAATCGAAACGATGATCAACAATAAGGCGATTCCAAAAAACAATAGCATTTTTTTGTGCTTGCTTTCGGGAGCAGCTTTTTTAACTGCCACTCTACCTATATGTACCAGCCACAAGGCCAAGATCATCATGAATGCGTGTTCTACTATAAAAAAACGATCGGTGGTATTTTTCATCAACGGTCCCATACCCGCTTTTATTTTTTCCAGCCAAGGGCCCGTGAAAAACAACACCAATCCAAACAGCAACTGCACATCGCAAAAAATCATAAACAATAAATTGCTACGGTTGTCATTGGCTGAATAGGCTCGCTTGGTCGTGATGCCTGTGATGGCATTCAGGACGGTCCAAATTCCCATTAATAATACAGCCCATCTGAGCAAATTGTGAAGGATGAGAGCAGTTGCTTGCATGATAATAGTGTTTCAAACAAAAATACGCCTAAACCACCTACCTCACAAAGGAATTCGAGCCGCTCAAGAAATCCTCTCTATAAAAAAATCAATAAAAATTTGGAAAAACTAAAAAAATTAGTATATTTGTGCTAATCAAATTAGTTTAACCATGTCTAGAGCCGGATTAAACCTGAAATATTTGCGCAAATTGCGGGGCTGGACCCAAGAAGAATTTGCTATTAAATTAAACGTGAAACGCTCTCTCATCGGGGCTTACGAAGAAGAAAGGGCCGATCCTAGGCTCGAAGTGTTAGAGATTGTGGCAGATATCTTCAAGCTCACTTTGGACGAACTTTTGTTAAAAGACCTCAGCATCACTTCCAACAGCAATGGCAGTTATCTTCAAAAGCGAAGAATGCAAAAGATGATGACGGTTGAGAGAAACGTGATTCATTTTGTTCCCATCAAAGCAGCTGCAGGATACATGACCGGTTATGTAGACAGTGAGTTCATTGATGAATTGAATACTTTTACCTTGCCGATGCTCACCGGTGGTCAATACCGGGCTTTTGAAATCATAGGAGATAGTATGTTGCCTACGCCCAGTGGAAGCATTATTGTGGGTGAAAAAGTAGATTCATTGGAAGAGGTAAAAAACAACATGGCTTACATCGTTGTCAGCAGAAATGAGGGGATAGTATACAAGAGAATTGTAAAAAACAGCCGGGCGAAAAACAAGGTTTCCTTGGTCAGTGACAATCCAAGCTACCAGCCTTACCAAGTAAATGCAGAAGATATTGTTGAATTGTGGCAGGCACAGGTAGTCATAGGAAAAGTGGCTACGCAACAACGCTGGGATGTCAATTCTCTGGCGAATCTTGTCAACAATCTACAAGACCAGGTTAGTACTTTGAAAAAGAAAATGAACTAAGGATGCATATGGGTAATGGATGACATTGTTTATTACATGTGTACAATATCATCTGCTGTTTTACCCAATCCATATAGTTGATTCATAACTTCAAGCATTCAAATCAGATACATCGATAACCATTAAAACAAACAGTTATGATTAAATTACAGATCATCGGCAATCTTGGAAAAGATTGCATCGTTAAGGAAGTGAACGGAAAGAACGTGATTAATTTTAGTGTAGCCCACACAGAACGTTACAAGGATAGTCAGGGCAATCAGAAAGACAGAACCACCTGGGTGGAATGTGCTTACTGGACCGATCGAACGGCAGTGGCACAATACTTAACCAAAGGCAGAACCGTTTATGCAGAGGGAAGTCCTGAAGCAGATGCCTATACCAACAAAGAAGGACAAGCTTCAGCTACTTTGCGCATGCGTGTTCAAAATGTTCAATTGTTAGGCAACAACAGCAATGCCGAAGGCAATGGAGCTGGTCAAGGGAATGCCTCTTTTGCTGGTTCCTCTTCGCCGGTTGCCAAGTCTGCTGCTGGTGACGACGATTTACCCTTTTAACAAAGCGCATTAATCAATACCTTAGCCTACCGATGTGTAGGCTTTTTTTTATTCAACAATTTGATGCGGATGCTTAAAAAAATATTTTTCTGTGGTTGGTTTTCTATAGGAACAACCATGCTTATAGCACAATCATTTACCCAATGGGTGAATCCATTCATTGGTACAGGCGGTCATGGGCATACCTATCCTGGAGCGACCATGCCCCATGGGATGGTGCAGTTGAGTCCGGATACTCGATTGGATGGTTGGGATGGATGCGGAGGGTATCATTATTCAGACAGTTTTATATATGGATTTACACATACGCATTTGAGTGGAACGGGCGTGAGTGATTACGGAGATATTCTCCTGATGCCTGGAAATGGGATGGCTTCTCCTAACAATAAGGTCTATGGTTCTTTTTTTTCTCATCAACAGGAATCGGCTGCTCCTGGTTACTACGCTGTAAAACTACTTGATGACAATATAGATGTAGCCCTCACGGCTACCGAGCGCGTAGGGTATCATCATTATCATTACAACAATCAATTTGATAAATTCATCTTATTGGATGTAAAGCACAGGGATGAAGTGATTGAATCTTATTGTACAGTA
>CANGBQ010000152.1 GCA_947451985.1 Chitinophagaceae bacterium
CCACCAAAATGTTTGGCAGCAGCGGCTGCATAGGTTTCGTAGGTACCTTGGACAATTCCCTGGCTGCCGATGTAAATCCAGCTGCCAGCGGTCATTTGCCCGTACATCATCAAGCCTTTCTTTTCCAATTCGTCAAAATGCTTCCAGTTGGCCCAATTGGGCACCAGTTGCGAATTGCTCAACAATACCCTGGGCGCATCGGTATGCGTCTTGAGCATGGCCACCGGTTTACCACTTTGAATCAAAAGGGTTTCATCGTTCTCCAAATCTTTGAGGGCCTCGATGATTAAATCCAAAGACTCAATGTTGCGGGCAGCCTTTCCCCTTCCGCCATACACAATCAATTCTTCGGGTCTTTCCGCCACTTCTGGGTCGAGGTTGTTGAGCAACATCCGAAGAGCCGCTTCCTGCACCCAGCCTTTGCATTGCAGGGTGGATCCGGTAGGCGTTTTGTATTTGGCGAAATCGTAAACAGGCTTTTTCATGTCAGGTGTTTATAATACAACGTTTTTAGATAGAATAGGTTTGAATAAACTCAATTGATTTTTTCATATCGGTGTGCAGGATTCTGTCGGCTTCATTGAAGCTGACTTCTTTTCTAAAAGCAGCCAGTATTTTTTCGAGCTGAGCAGAAGTCTTTTTTGGGCGACGGAACTCAATGGCCTGGGCCGCTGTCAGCAATTCTATTGCCAGCACTTTTTCTACATTGTCGATGATGCGTTTGCACTTAACGGCTCCATTGGCACCCATGCTCACATGGTCCTCTTGGTTATTGCTCGAAGGGATGGAATCCACACTGCTAGGCGTACTGAGTTGTTTGTTTTCACTTACAATACCAGCAGCCGTGTATTGAGGAATCATAAAGCCGGAATTCAATCCCGGATTTTTCACCAGGAAAGGCGGCAGGTTTCTTTGTCCGCTGATGAGCTGATAGGTTCTGCGTTCGCTGATGTTAGCCAACTCACTCATGGCAATGGACAAAAAGTCGAGTGCCAAGGCCAGCGGTTGTCCATGGAAATTTCCGCCACTGATGATCAAATCTTCGTCAGGGAAAATATTGGGATTGTCTGTAACCGAATTGATTTCTTGAATGAAAACAGATTCCACATAATCAATGGTATCTTGAGTAGCTCCATGCACTTGCGGAATACATCGGAATGAATAGGGATCTTGCACCTGCGATTTCTTTTGCGCCGCGATCTCACTGTCATGCAAAATTTTTCTGAGTGCATCAGCCACGGATACTTGTCCGCTGTGTGGTCGAACGGCATGGATGTGCTGGTTCAATGGATAAGTAACACAATCGAATGCATCAAAACTGAGAGCAGCAATCAGATTGGCCCATTTCATCAAGCGATGCGCTTGAGTGAGGCAATACATTCCATAAGCGCTCATGAACTGGGTACCATTGATCAGGGCCAATCCTTCCTTGCTTTGAAGCGTAATGGGTGTCCATCCTAATTTTTGCAAGGCCTCTTTGGCCTCCATGCTTTGTCCTTTGTAATGCACTTCACCCAGCCCAATCAAGGGTAAGCACAAATGACTCAAGGGAGACAAATCGCCCGAAGCTCCCAAGGATCCCTGTGTATAAACAATGGGCAATACATCCTCGTTGTACATCTCAGTCAATCGCTGAACAGTGATTAGTTGCACGCCGGAATATCCATAACTCAAGGATTTAATTTTCAACACCATCATCAATCGAACAATCTCAGCAGGCACTTCTTCGCCCAATCCACAAGCATGTGATTTTAATAAATTCTCCTGCAAAGTGGTCAATTGTTTTTTGTCAATCTGCACATTTTGCAAAAACCCAAATCCGGTGTTGATGCCATAAAACAATTCATCGGAATCGGCCATTTTTTGATCGAGGTACGTACGGCACTTTTGGATTTGTTGTTGAGCCGATTCGGATACGGCGATGGGCATTTGCTGGCGAATGAGCAGCTTGATTTGATCCATATTGGTGGAACTGCTGTCAATCTGTAAAGCGGAGTGGCTCATGAATTAATTTTACAATTTGAGCGAATAAATTAACTTGGCCAAAAGTAGTAAAACTAAACGAGTATACAAGTGCCCGGATGTGGAGCTGGCGAGTTGTGGAGGTGTTGAGTTGTTGAGTTGTTGAGTTGTTGAGTTGGCAAGAAATAATCTAAAGTAATTGATATGAAAAAGCATGTACTAATTTTCTTTTTTACACTCATCATCCAGCTGGGATTTTCTCAATCGGTAACAATGTTATCGGCTGGCACCAAATCCTCTTTGAGAGGACTTAGTGTGGTGAATAACCAGGTGATTTGGGTGAGTGGCAGCAATGGAACCATTGGCCGGAGTATTGACGGTGGTAAAAACTGGAACTGGACAGCTGTCAAGGGTTTTGAGAAAACCGATTTCAGAGACATTGAGGCTTTTGATGATCAGACAGCCATCATTATGGGCATCTCTGAGCCGGCGCATATATTACGAACAGTGGATGGAGGCAATACCTGGACAATGGTATTTGAAGACAGCACCAAGGGCATGTTTTTGGACGCGATGGAATTTAAAAACGAAAAAGAAGGCCGGGTCATTGGCGATCCGATCGGGGGAAGATTGTTCATTGCACAAACCACCGATGGCGGTCAGCATTGGACGAAGGAAACTTGGAAGAACCGACCCATCGTAGACAGCGGCGAAGCTTGTTTCGCCAGCAGCGGCAGCAATATTCGCTACCTCAACAAACGTTGGCACATGATTACTGGGGGATTGAGCAGCAAATTGTACAAAGGCAAAAACGGATTAATCCTTCCCATGATTCAAGGCAAAGAAACCACTGGTGCCAATTCAATTGCAGGCAACAACCAACAAATGCTCATGATAGTGGGCGGCGACTTCAACAACATAGATGCCACAACGCAAAACATTGCTATTTCCCACAATGGAGGCAAAACATTTCAAAACGCTTCAGTGCCCCCTCACGGATACAGAAGCTGTATTGAATATATTGATAACAAAGAATGGATCACTTGCGGACTCAATGGTGTCGATATCTCAAAAGACAATGGCAAAACATTTACCCTCATCAGCAACACCGGATTTCACGTTTGCAGAAAAGCCAAAAAGGGAACTGCCGTATTTTTTGCAGGCGGTGGAGGGAGGATTGGGTTGTTGAGAAAGTAGGTTGAATAAGGTTTAAGGTTTAACGGGGAATTCCGTTTGGAAAGTTTAGTAAGTTTGGTAGGTTTCGTAGGTTTGGTGGATTGAGTTTTTTCAACTTCTCCTACCATTGTATTCAGGCAGTAAATACTAATTTTTTTTCTTTTCAACTTTTGTCTTGACACAAAAGTTGAAAAAGATTAGAAGTTGAGAGAGGTATTTATGGTTTAAGGTTCAAAGTTCAACGTTTAACGATTGTGACTTTGTTTGCCATTATAGAATTGAGAAAGTTGAGAGAGGAATTTATGGTTTAGGGTTCAACGTTTAACGCAGATATTATTTCCAAATAAC
>CANGBQ010000153.1 GCA_947451985.1 Chitinophagaceae bacterium
CTTTCGAATTCAGGATCAAAAAGATTCCAGATCCAATTTTCAAAATAGGTTCAGGAAAGGCAAGGATGCCATCTGTTGAGTTCAAAAATCAACAATTCTGTCGTGCTGAATTGGAAAACTTTGACTTTGACTTACGCTTCAATGTAGTGAGCGCTACTGTGTATTTTTCTGGCGCCAATTTCCCTAACGTTGCTACTACTAGTTTACAAGGAAATGGTCTAGGGTCTTTACAAAGTTTTATTTCAAGGTGTGGACCCGGATCGGTAATAACTTTTGACAACATCAAAGTACAAGGTCCAGATGGTATCAGATCAATTGACGGAAAATCTATAGCACTATATTAAAATACAAGAATATGAAATGGAGGTTTCTTAAGGTATTGTTTTTGACAGCAGTCATCTGTGGCATGACAAACGTGGCAGATGCACAAAAAAAGAAGTCTGCTCGTAAATCAACGAAGAGGACCACTAAGTCAAGAACGAAAACAAATGTACAGGCTGCTGTTCCGACAGTAGACACTACTGCCGTTGTAGTAGCTCCACCACCGCCGCCTCCACCACCCAATGACAGCTTGCCTGTAAAGATCATCAAGAAGTCATTAAGGCCAGATGAGGCTGTGGAAACTACTGTATTGAGAGACAGAAATCCATTGACCTATGAGCATTTGCGTGCCGACGATGCCGTGTATCGCCATCGAATCTGGAGAGAAATCGATACGAGAGAAAAGCTCAATGCGCCTTTCAACTACGCTGCTGATGAAAACAATGGCAACCAAAGATTTATTTCTATTTTGATTCAAGCATTACAAGACAGTTCTGTAACTGCTTTTTCAAGTGTGGACGATCGTTTCACCACCCCAATGACTAAGGCTGAATTGGCCAAGGCTATTTTGGGAGACGAAATTGATGTTCCTGTGTATGATTCTTTGGGTAACCTAGTAGGTTCAAAAAAGCAAAGAAACGAGATCAATATGGACTCTTTCTATCGCTTCAGAATTAAAGAGGAAGTAATTTTTGACAAGGAAAGTTCACGTTTGTTTTGGAGGATATTAGGTATTGCTCCTGTAAAGAACGTCATTACTTCTCAAGGCATCAATTTAGGTCCTACTGAATTATTTTGGATCTATTATCCTGACATGCGCCCCATTTTCTCCAAATACGAAGTGTACAATGGAAAAAATTATGGTGGTCGTATGAGTTGGGAAGAATTGTTCGAAAGCCGCATGTTCTCCGGTAGAATCATCAAGAGCTCCATGGACAATCCTAAAGACTTGCAAATTAGAAGTCTTCCTGGTTTAGATGGCAACGGAATCCTTCAGTTGTACGAAGGAGAAAATATCAAAGAAAAGATTTTCAACTACGAACAGGATTTGTGGAGTTATTAATCCCTGTCGGTTAGATATTCAAAAAAGCCTCTCATACGAGAGGCTTTTTTTATAGTTGCTGAATTGCTTTAGAAACGATTGCGGCTTTGGATTTTCCAATTAAACTTTCGAGTGTTTTCAAGTCTATTTTTTTAAGGCCCTTGATAGACTTGTATTCTTTGAGCAATAGATCTGCCGTTTTTGCCCCAATTCCTTTAATCTGGTAGAGCTCATGCTGAATGGCAGAACGGCTTCGCTGGTTTCGGTGAAAGCCGATACCAAATCGATGTACTTCATCTCGGATGCGCCTGATCAATCGAAGACCATCGCTGTTCCATGCCAGCTGAATGGATTCGCTGTCTCCCGGAAAGAAAAGTTCTTCTTTGTTTTTAGCCAATCCCACCACTGTCACTTTTCCCTGCAGGCCCAATGTGACAATACTCTCCATGGCTGCGCTCAATTGCCCTTTTCCACCATCAATGATGATCAACTGTGGGAGTGCCGCTTGTTCATCTAGTACCCTTTTGTATCGCCTATATACTATTTCTTTCATGGATGCAAAATCATCGATACCGATTACGGTTTTAATATTGAATTTTCTGTAATCTTTCTTGCTGGGGTCTCCATTTTTGAAACAAACCATTGCCGCTACAGCATTGGTTCCGTGAAGGTTTGAATTGTCAAAGCATTCAATATGCAATGGAATGTCAGATAATTGCAAATCGGATTGCAGCTGTTCTAATATCAATAATTTTTCATCAGTTGTTTTTTCATTCAATGCTAGCAATTGTTTTGCAGCAAAGGCCTTTTTGAAATGGTCAGCATTTTTTTGAGATAAATCCAATAATTTTTTCTTGTCTCCTTTATGGGGAATGGTCAATTTGACAGCTGTTTGCGGAAAGGAGATGGGAAAAGCAATGATAATCTCGTTTGCCTGACTCTTAAACAAGTCTCTTAGTTGTGCAATGGCGAAAGGAAATATCTCTTCTTTGGTTTCTTCTAGTTTTTTTTGAAGCGTGATCGTTTTGGTCAAAAAAATACTCCCATCATTTACGGCCAAATAATTTACAAATGCTTGATCTTTTTCTTCAACGATGCTGAAAACATCTACCGAACCTGTTTTGGTGTTGACTACGGTAGATTTGGCCTGGTACAACTGAAGATTTTTTATTTTTTGCTGATACTGAGCAGCTTTTTCAAACTCCATCCGATGAACATATTCCTTCATAGCCTCACCGAATTCTTTGATAATCGGCGATAGGTTTCCCTTGAGTATATTTTTTACCTGTGCTATACTGTTGGCGTATTCTGCAGCGGATTCCAATCCCTGGCAAGCGCCCTTACAATTTCCTAAGTGATATTCCAGACAAACTTTGAATTTCTTTGCTTGAATATTTTTGTCGGTCAGCGGCAGGGTGCAGGTTCTAAGGGGAATTGTTTCCCGGATAAAATCAGCAATTTCCCGCACACTTGCCAAAGAGGCATATGGGCCATAATACTCCGCCCCGTCCTCGATTTTTCTTTTCGTCAAAAATACCCTGGGAAATGGTTCTTTTTTGATGACGATATAAGGATAGCCTTTGCCATCTTTTAGTTGAATGTTATAGGCAGGCTGGTATTCTTTGATCAGTGTATTCTCGAGTAAAAACGCATCTTGTTCATTGTCTACAATGGTAAATTCGATTTTACTGATTTTTTTGACCAGTTCGATTGTCTTTTTGTTGTGCTGGTTGGAATAAAAGTAGCTGCTGATTCTTTTACGTAAATGTTTTGCCTTGCCCACATAGATCAACTGATCGGCACTATTATAATATTTATAGATACCCGGCAGAACAGGTATTTCTTTTGATATGGCAGTGAATTCGGCAGCAGTCATTTCAAATTAATAATGCCATTTAATAATTGTCTCATCTGATATAGAGGATTGTCCAGTGCTGTCTTCTCGAATGCTTACAGCTCTGCAGTATTTACCAGTAATCCAAGTCAATTGTCGAATGGTATGTTCGTCCAATTGTTTGACCAGGTAAAGCCTGGTGACCATGTTTTTGTCGGGATCGATGTACACATCCCAGTGTTTCCAAGGAACCGATGCTGGTAATGTTTCTTTGGCATCATAGGTA
>CANGBQ010000154.1 GCA_947451985.1 Chitinophagaceae bacterium
CATTCTCTTTCTCCTTAGCTATTGACTTTTATTCATTTTTAATCTTAGAATGAATCGGATAGCTGTGTAAAGCAAGTTGATCTCTTATTTGCATGATCACTTGTTTCAACCCGTTGAACTTTGATTCTTGAACAATCTGAAACCCAATCCAATCGAATGGCTGCACCATAGAGTGCTGATTGAATGCTATCCCTAGCCCGATTTTACCTTCCTTTTTACTTTTTTTAACAAAATCCTTATAGGATAGAATATTAGCTCAGTTAAAAGCATTAAACTTTCATGTAAATTGAGTGTCTCAATCATATTGAGCCTTTTTTTAATCATTAAAACGATTGTTATGAAAAAACTAACTGCCCTTCTTTCATTGTTGTTTTTTGCTACTGGACTAACCATGGCGCAATCGACAGATCAAAAACTAAACTTACCCGGAGACAATCTTAATTTGTATGCTGTTTTAAAGGTTTTTCAAGAGTCCGAAACCTTAGAAAAGTTTGAGCAAAAAATAAATGAAAAAGATTCCAAAATCAATAATTTGGATTTGAATGGTGACAATAAAATTGATTACATCAAGGTCATCGATAAAATTGACGGAGACGCACACAATATTGTGCTGCAGGT
The DNA here is from genome assembly GCA_947451985.1 of Chitinophagaceae bacterium. Classification (GTDB taxonomy): domain Bacteria; phylum Bacteroidota; class Bacteroidia; order Chitinophagales; family Chitinophagaceae; genus Ferruginibacter. The sequence goes on from CANGBQ010000154.1 coordinate 619, forward strand.
GCCAGTGAATGCAACTGAAAATCAAGACGTGGCGGTTATCGTGGTGCAGAAAAACAAGGACGGACAAGTACAGATACAGGTAATCGGTGACGAAGATTTGTATGGAAAAGATTACATCATTGAGCCAAACTTCGATACCGAAGACAATAAAACGGCCTCCACGCCCAATCCGGGCTACACCATGGGGGGTACCACGCCTGTGCAGGTTGAAAGAACAACCACCTATGTCATTGCCAGTTGGCCCATTGTCCAATATGTATACATGCCTGGTTACAATCCTTGGTATTCTCCTTGGTATTGGAATTATTATCCATCTTATTGGTCATCTTGGGAGCCCTGGTATTGGCATGAATATTATGGCTGGCACTATCACTGGAATTACTATTATTTTGGTCATTACCGCCGTTGGGATCATTGTCGATACAATAATTGGTATGGCTTTTATTATGGAGGTAAAAGGGCTCGATCCAATTTTTATTATGAAAGAAGAGAGAGAGGTGCTTTCAAGGCCACTTATTCAAGACCTGATCTGTTAAGAAAAGGATCTGATGAGTTTAGAAAAAAACACCCTACCGCTAAATCAGCAAATGACAAACTGCCCAAATTAGATGAAAATGGAGTGAAACAACCTCGCAGAAGAGATCAAATACGTCCCAATAACCAACCCATCAAGGAAAAGGAAGTTAGGGAGCGCCCAGATAAAATAAAAAATATAGAAAGGGACAGGCCTACAAAAGATATCAAGGAGCAAAATATTGAGCGTCCGGTAAAGAATCAGTTTCCTTCTGAACAACCCAGCAGAAGAAATGAGAATAGAGAAATTGAAAGGGCTCAGCCAAAAGAAACAAAGCCAGAAAGAAGCGCTCCTTCACATGAATCAAATGGAAACAACCGAGGGCAAAAATCTGGTCGAAAAGGATAGAATATTTATAGGTTTGGGTTATCAAGAGTGTCCTGTTTACAGGGCGCTCTTTTTATTTTAAATATTTAATAACCAATAGATTACAAGCCAATAGGTTCTGTTTAATTCACTTTTACTAGATGTTATTATCTTTATCGCGTTTTTCTATTAATCCTTTTTTAAAATTTAATTTTAAAGTTTAATTTTTACAATGATTGCTTGCATAAAGAATGCCTGTACTTTTTTTAGATGGCTAATTGTTTTGACATTTGGTTTTACAGCCGCCCAAAGTCAAACTTTTTCAAATACCGCAAATCAATCCATTGGTTCATGGGATGTATCCTTGGTTAAAACCATTACAGTATCCGGCCTGCCAAATGTACTATCGAGTCCCTCCAATGTCCTGCAACAAGTAAACATTCAATTGGGTAACACGGCAGATGCCACGCGCAACCTGCAATCTTATGTCATTTCCCTTCAATCACCGAACAACACAACAGTTACTATCAAAAATATACATGGCAGCTTGACGGTATCAAAGTACAACCCTAAATTCAGGGATCATGCATCTTTGGTGTTTCCTGTTACCTATGGTTCAACTAAAGAGCCCTTTGATATTGGTTATTACAGAACGGAAGTTGCCAATGCTTTTAATGCATTCAATGGAGAAAACCCAAATGGTGTGTGGACTCTAACAATTTCTGAAACTTCTTTTGCCTCTGGGATTGCTTTCAATAGAGTGGATTTGCATTTCGGCCCTCAACCAACTTATAATGACATCAGCTCTTCCACTGCCAATGATGATTGTTCGACAGCGCAGTGTATGGAGACAGGTAAAATTATTATCGGTACCAATAATGGTTATGCCAATCCTGGGCCGAGTACCGATCCGCTGATCATTGGTGCTTGTGATTGGAATGGAGCCAAGAATAATTCTGCCTGGTTCTATTTCAAAGCATCTGCCACTTCAGCCAAATTCACCATCTCTGGTCTCAGTGACAACTTGCAAATTGTCTCATTTTCGAATGCAGGCACCTGTGCTGCGCCCAATTACTCCTTGGTGAATGGAGGTTGTCCGCGGGATGCCATCAATGATACCTATACCTCTCCACAGTATACCAGCACAGCCGGTTGTACTTGCAATATGCAACTTAATATGTCATCTTTGACCATTGGAAATATTTATTATGTACTGGTGGATGGCACCGGCGGAGCCATTTCCCCTTTTTACATTGAGATGGAATCGGGAGCAGCTCCCTGTTCTGTATTGCCCATCGACTGGCTGTATTTTGATGCAAGGCCATTGACATTGTCTGAAGAGACATTTCAGGTGCATTGCACCTGGGCAACCCAATCAGAAAAGAACAATGCATATTTTATAGTGGAGCGTAGCATAGATGGTGTGCATTTTATCGAAGTTGGAAATATTCAATCAAATGGGAGTAGTCAGGCTCATTCGCAATATGATTATACAGATCAACACCCTCTGTGGGGGAATAGCTTCTATCGATTAAAGCAAGTTGATCATGATGGTGCGTATAGCTATTCTGCTGTAAAGCTGGTGAGCATTCGTAAAGGAATGAGTTCATTGAATATATATCCCAATCCTGTTGCCAATGATGCAAATTTGGCGATACATACTAGCCAAGCCTCTAATGCCAAGTTGCGCATTGTAAACCCGTTGGGACAAATACTATATACTTCTAATCTGATATTGCAAAAGGGGCTAAATCAGAAAAAACTTTCGATTGATTGGTTGCCTAAGGGAATATATTCTGTAGAGATGACCTTACAGAATGGCCAGCAATTGCATAGCTCTTTATTGCATCAGTGAGCTGAATCGAGGACTTGTACTTCATACAATCCACTGAAAAGGTATGCTTTCCCTGTAGAAATTTCTGTGCACTGATGCCGGGTCCTTTTTTTGATTCCTTTTTTAAATATCCTGCCTCCTGCAATCATA
>CANGBQ010000155.1 GCA_947451985.1 Chitinophagaceae bacterium
CTTAGATATGGCTCAGATCCATGTGCCAGAAAATATGGCGCCCTTGGAAATTAAGCTGGTTACAGATTCATTATTCAATCAACAGCACGCAGGCCAACTGACTGAAAACTTATTCCGAATGCTTGGACAAGATGCGAAGTTCACCTTCAAATATTGCAGACCGGAAGATTTAACCTTTTCGCCCAATCAGAAATTCAGGTTAATTATTCACCATTCACCCAACAGCTCGACTCAAAAAAGGGCATAACCTTATGAAGAAAAAGGCTAACATATTGATTACGGGGCCCATCAATCCCCCAGCAGGCGGGATCAGCATCCACATCAATCGATTGAAAAATCTCATACAAAACGATTTTAATCTGGACTTTATAGACGAGTCGAGTATTGTTAAAAAAGATTATTTCAATGTCAGAAGCCTGGATGTATTTACCTATATTAAAAAAGTAATAAAAGCAGATCTTATATATATCCACAGCGGCAGCCATTTGCTTAAAAAAATACACATCATCATTGGCAAACTGTTCAGAAAGAAAATCATTATTACCATCCACGGGTACAAAGAAAAAAAGAGGCGACCGTTGCGAAAATGGGATCGATTGTTTTATGAGTGGGCAGATCAGGTCATATTGGTCAATGAAGACCTGGTCGAAAAAATAAATATCGATAAAGACAAATGCATCATTCAACATGCATTTATCCCTCCAGTACTTCTGGAAGAAGAAAAATTACCTCTATATATTACAGACAAGATAACCGATGCCAGAAACAACCAAAAAGTAATCATTTGCGCCAATGCATCCAGATTAGACCACTATGACCACCAGGATTTATACGGACTTGATTTAAGTATCGAAGTAGCCAAAAGATTGCATCAAAAAAATATACCATTCTATTTTGTATTCAATGTATCATCTCTCGAAAACGGCAAAGTTCAATATAGCCTGAGTCAAAGAGAAATCAAAGAATCCAATTTGACTAACCAATTTTGGCTAACCAATGAAAAAATATCATTTGTCAAATTAATTGAGCAATCTGATATCGTTCTCCGGCCTACCAATACGGATGGCGATGCCTTGACCGTGAGAGAAGCACTGTTCATGGGAAAAGAAACACTCGCCTCAGATATTATTAAACGTCCAAACGGGACAACTGTTTTTAAAACAAGAGACCTCGACGATTTGGAAGAGAAACTGACCCATTTGATACATCAAGTCAAAAAGGGCAAAAGAAAATCGCATGAGATGGAAAACGAGTACACTTATCAACAATTCTATTGCAATCTTATTAAGAGCCACACTACTCTTGTAAACGAACAAACTGTTCTTTCACGCGCATAAAAATATCTATATGACTACTGATAAAGTAAAAAAATCATTTATACAATTGAAGCAATATTGTGAAGAAGAAGCCTTTATGGGCTACGATCCTTATGATGGGTTAAACAGTTCAGTCTTCCAAAGAATACCGTTGTTACATAAAATACCTCTATTCAGGCTGGCTTGGATTCAATTGTTTAAGCGATCTCCCATCAACATCAGAAAGTGGGCAGGAATTGAACCGGACTATAACCCAAAGGCCTTGGGCTTGTTTTTATCGGCTTATTGTAAATTATATCACCACGAAGCCAAAGATGAATATTTAGATAAAATAAAATATTTCATCCCAAAAATTATGGGGGTACAATCGAAAGGATATTCAGGCAGCTGCTGGGGATACAATTTTGATTGGCAATCCAAAGCATTTTTTCAACCCAAAAACACGCCTACGATTGTTGCCACTTCATTTATAGCCAACGCGCTATTGGATGCCTATGACATTCTCCAAGATGCATCCTTGTTAGATACGGCACGCAGCAGCTGCCATTTCGTTATGCATGATTTAAACAGAATCGAAGGAAAAGAAGGAACCTTTGCCTTTTCATACTCTCCCCTTGACAATTCGGTTGTTTACAATGCTTCCTTGTTGGGAGCAAAACTATTGGCCAGAACTTATCATCATACCAAAGAACCGATACTGATAGAAACAGCTGCCAAAGCAGTGATGTTTTGCTGTGGCAAACAACAAGAAAATGGTTCATGGACTTATGGAGAAGCAAGCTTTCATCAGTGGGTTGATAATTTTCATACAGGGTATAACCTTGAATCCATTGCAGAATATATGCATTACAGCAACGATCAACGATTCATTGAGGTGTTAAACAAAGGATATTATTACTACATCAAGCATTTCTTCAATGAAAACGGAATAGCCAAATATTATCATGATTCAACCTATCCTATTGACATTCATGCGCCCTCTCAGTTGATTGTTACACTTGAAAAATTGGGGAAGATAGAAGAAAAAAGAACAATGATAGATCAGGTACTGGATTGGACCATTGATAAAATGCAATCCAAAAAAGGATATTTCTATTACCAGATCAACCAATTTTTTACATCCAAAATTCCTTACATGCGTTGGTCTCAGGCATGGATGTTTCTTTCCATGAGCATTTACCTGCAACACTTTCTACCCAAAACTGAAAAAATATAATGAAAATCTGGTTTGACATATCTAATTCGCCCCATGTCAATATGTTCTATGATTTAATCAAGGATTTAGAGGCAGATGGACATGAAATCATCATTACTTCAAGGCCGCTAGCCAATACAATAGAATTGCTGGATCAGAAAAAATTGAAACATACTATCATCGGTAACCATTACGGCAAAAACATCTTTCGAAAAATAGTCGGATATCCCATAAGGGTAATACAACTCATCAAATTTTTAACCCCCTTACAACCCGACCTGGCCATCTCGCAAAGTTCTTTTCATTCTCCAATAGTAGCCAAATGGCTGAAGATTCCATCCATATACACCAATGACAATGAACATGCCATGGGTAACAAACCCAGCTTTTATTTTGCCACAAAGATTTTGGTTCCAGAAAACCTGTCATTGGAAAAAATAATCGGATTGGGAGTACCGGCCAACAAAATCATTCAGTACCCTGGACTCAAAGAAGGAATGTATTTATGGAAAAAAAGTAAAAAAATATTGGCAGCTAGATTAGACAAGCTTGCTTCCGTTAAAACCATTTATATACGGCCTGAGCCTAGAACCGCTCAATATTATAATGGCGAAACAAACTTTTTGGATGAAACCATTTTGGATTTACAGAAAGAGTACAATGTGACCATATTGCCAAGGGATGAGCATCAGAAAAAGCATTACCAGCAGGAGCAATTCAAATATAGTTGGGTACCCAATCGACCTTTGAATTTTGAAC
>CANGBQ010000156.1 GCA_947451985.1 Chitinophagaceae bacterium
ATCAAGGAAATCAGCGCCATTGCTCGCAAGCATGGTGTCTTGGCTTTTACAGATGGGACCCAAGCAGTGGGTAAAATTCCGGTGGATGTGAACAAGGACGGCATTGATTTAATGGCGTTTACCGGACACAAAATGTATGGACCCAAAGGGGTGGGCGCTTTATACGTAAGAAGAAAAAATCCCAGGGTTAAGGTAACAGCCCAGTTGGATGGTGGTGGCCATGAGCGAGGAATGAGAAGTGGCACATTGAATGTACCCGGTATCGTTGGTTTTGGCAAAGCTTGTGAATTGTGCCAATTGGAAATGGCTGCAGATACTGAAAGAATCAGCAAATTAAGAGACAAGCTGGAAACAGCCTTGTTGCAATTGGAAGAAGCATATGTGAACGGAAGTACCCAACATCGTTTACCCCATGTTTCCAATATCTCTTTTAAACATGTAGAAGGGGAAGGATTGTTGATGGGATTCAATAAAAATATTGCACTCAGTTCTGGGTCCGCTTGTACTTCTGCCTCTTTGGAGCCTAGTTATGTATTGAAAGCATTGGGGCTTGGTGATGATTTGGCACACAGTTCGCTTCGTTTTGGATTGGGTCGTTTTACTACTGATGAACAAATTGACTACACCATCAAAGCCATCAGTGAAACCGTTAACAAATTAAGAGAAATGAGTCCTTTGTGGGAAATGTTCAAAGAAGGAATCGATTTGAATACCATTGAATGGGCAGCACACTAATTTAATTCAAACACAACATTTATAATTTTATTTTATGGCATACTCAGAAAAAGTAATTGATCATTATCAGAATCCTAAAAACGTAGGAACGCTCGACAAGTCCAGCAAAAGCGTAGGAACCGGATTGGTAGGGGCTCCCGAATGCGGAGACGTGATGCGCTTGCAAATCCAGGTGGACGATACTACCGGTGTGATTACAGACGCTAAGTTCAAAACATTTGGTTGCGGTTCGGCCATTGCTTCTTCTTCTTTGGCTACAGAATGGCTGAAGGGCAAAAGCGTCGACGAAGCGCTGAAAATCGACAACATGACGATTGTAGAAGAACTGAATTTGCCTCCCGTTAAGATTCACTGTTCTGTATTGGCAGAAGATGCGATCAAAGCTGCCATCAATGATTACAGAGAAAAGAACGGAATGGAAAAAATCAAATTTGAAGAAAGCGTCGTACACTAATTCAATACAATGGTTGCCACTGAAAACAGCATTTATATCAGCGACAAGGCCAAAGCAAAGGTTATTCAACTGATGCAGGAAGCCGGTCTGGAAGGGGATAACAGCTATTTCCTTCGGGTAGGTGTTGTAGGTGGTGGGTGTAGCGGCTTAAGCTACAAGCTGGATTTTGACAATGAAACAAAACCCATGGACCAGGTTTTCGAAGACAAAGGTCTTACCATCGTCACCGATTTAAAAAGCTTTTTGTACTTGGTGAATACCGAGTTGGATTTTAGTGATGGACTCAACGGAAAGGGTTTTTATTTCAACAATCCGAATGCCAGCAGAAGCTGTGGCTGCGGAGAAAGTTTTGCAGTCTAATCAATCTTATTATACCGAAAACAGGTTTCAACCGACAATCTATTTGTCGGTTTTTTATTTGGATAAATAGTCTTCAAAGCTTAGTTGTTGCAGTGCTTTCCCTTTGGCAAAGACAGTACTGGTGACAGGTCCTTTGATTTCGATGGGGCGTTTGCCTACATTGTCAAAAACAAAGTATTGTTGGGGTTCAACAAAGCCAAAGCCATTGTTGAATGCAAAGTAAGCCCATTGATTGGGTTGCTCGTTCAACATATTTTTGCTCCAGTCAAAAGCGGAATCCTCCAAATTCAGTTGTGCCAGCAAAGTGGCGGCTATATCTGTTTGGGAACCGGTTCGATCGATTGTGATTCCTTTTTGTGTTAGCGCTCCACCCAACAACAATACAGGAATTTTGAACCGATCTATTTCATGGTTTGTTCTGGGTAAAGGATGTCCGTGGTCACCCACGATTACCACCACCGTATTTTTCCAAAATGCTTCTTTTTTACATTGCTCTATAAAATGGGTAATGGTCTGATCGGTGTAATGATGCGCATTCAGAAACAAGGACTCTTCATCTTTTCCCTGGATGACTGTTGGAACAGGCGTTTCAAATGGTTCATGGCTGCTCAGGGTGAGCCAAGTACTAAAAAAGGGCTGAGGCATATTCTTTACATCCTTCAATACTTTCGCTTCCACCACACCATCGTGGGCGCCCCACTTTGAATTAAGGTCTTTTTCCTCAAAGTCATTGATGCTGGTGTATTGATCGAAACCACAACCCAATAAATAGGCCTTCATATTCGCAAATTCCAGTTCGCCCCCATAATAAAAGGAGGCATGGTATCCATCGTTTTTCAATGTTTGGGTGATGGTAGGCAATTTGGATGCCTTCTGAGGAACTTTGATGATAGAGGTGATGGGTTGAGCAGGATAACCACTCAAAATGGCCACAATCCCTTTGTCGGTTCTGTCACCGCTTGCGTAAATATTGGAGAAATAAACACCTTCTTTTTTTAACGCATTGAAACCAGGTGTAATGAAGATCCCGTTTTTGGTTTGATCAACTATTTTTTGGGTAAAACTTTCCCAAACGATGAAAATGATATTTGGTTTGGGCGTAGTCTTCAAATCAATGAAAGACTGACGGGCACTGGTATCTTGCAACAGTTCCTTTTTCAACTTACTGGCCTCTTCTGTTGGTAAATAGACAAATGGATTGTCTGTTGATTGCAAATCGTTCGTCAATGAATGCACAAAGTTCCAGGGCACATTTACGGCACTCAGATTTAGGAAATGATTGGTTGAAAAATAAACGCTGCTCTGGTTGATGGGCGCTAGTTGAAACCCGCCTCGAAGCGGAATGATTTGCGCAATGCTAAACAATAAAAAGCCAGCCATACCCCAAATGTTATTCTCATTGGAAGCCCTTTCGAAAGTACCATAGCGTTGAATATAAAACTTGAATGCAGTAAATAATAAAATAAATACGATTAAAAAACCTAGACCAATCCAAACAATGGGCAAGTGGCTAACGGAAGCCCAAGCCTCGTTGGGTGAAGACAGGTATTTTAATGGGCCGGCATCCAGATGGGCGCCCCATGCTGCAAATGCTGGTATATTGCAGGTTTCCAACAATACTACCCACAATAATACGATGGCAGTATACCATTGCAGTATTTTCTGTAAAGGGAATGTTGAAAATCCCCATTGA
>CANGBQ010000157.1 GCA_947451985.1 Chitinophagaceae bacterium
AATCGATTGATCTCTTCAGGCATGGTTCTGTCTCCAGACCTAATGCCCGCTTCCACATGTACCAATTGAGTATTTTGTTTTTTAGTGGTAATCGCACAGGCCATGGTTGAGTTCACGTCTCCCACTACTAGTACGCAATCCGTGGGATGGTTCATTAATTCTTTTTCGAATTGCAGCATGATGGCAGCCGTTTGTTCTCCCGGAAATCCGCCCCCGCATCCTAAATTGTTATCCGGTTCTGGGATATTTAATTGAGCCAGGAAATTACCGCTCATCCGTTGATCGAAATGCTGTCCGGTATGCACCAATCGGTAAGCAATTCTGTTTTCAAGGTTATTGAATTCCTGAATAGACCGAATAATCGGTGCTATTTTCATGAAATTGGGTCGAGCCCCTGCAACAATCGTTATTCTCATTTCATTTTCTTTATAAAGGAATATTGGTTTTTATCCCTTCTTTTTTGATGATATATGCTGGAACGCCTACCACGACACAATGGTCTGGAACATTTTTGACCACCACCGCATTCGCTCCAATTACTGCATGGTTGCCAATGGAAATCCCGCCAATTACTTTAGCACCTGCATGAATCGTGACATGGTTGCCAATCACAGGACAGTCATTTTTATTTGAAAATCCAATGGTAACTTGTTGATTGATCCAGCAATCGTTTCCAATGCTTTTGGCCGCAATAATGGTAGAAAATCCATGTTGAATAAACAAACCCTTCCCAATGCTGCTGGTCGTGATATACAATGAAGAAAGCTTAGGATAGATGATTTGTAAAAAATGATGAATGAATCCAATGCGATGATAAAACACATTTCTAAATTCAGGGAATTTGTAGAAGAGATAGGAGAGCCCCCCTACAATGTCAGTTTTCACATCATATACCTGAAGCCACTTTTTTATATCATATGAAATTGTCTTTTTTTCTCTGCTGCAAACAAAGGCTAAAGCAATGGGGCTATAGACCGTCTGAATGGCTATCCATTTGACTTTCTTAATCAAGTTTGATGTCATAGTGTTTTCAATGATTAATTCAAGGAAAATTGGTAATCATTTTGATACACTTTGTCAGATTCATGTATCCAGCGTATGGTGTCAGCAATATGGTGCTTGGATGAGGCGCCAAATAAAATGGAGGTAATATTGGGCAGGCTGCATATGTATTCTATCGCTTCTTTTGGTTCAATCGATCCGCCTCCAAATATTTGCATGGCAATGAGCCTCATCTTGTGCTGCCTAATTGTCTTTTCATATACCTGTATCCCACCTGGCATTCTAAACCCTGCTTGGTTAAAAGAAGTGCAGATGATTGGATTGTAAATGCCTGCTTCATTCAGTTGTTTGATAGCCATTGGCAAGTTCATGGTGATAAAACCTGCCTCTGCATTGTATTGTTCTTTTATATAGTCGTGAAAAGCTTTTAAAACTTCTCTCATTCCTAAACCGAGCAACAAATCAGTGATCACATTTTGCAAGAAAATTACAGGTGTATTGATGCCTTTAAACATTTTCATTTCCGCATCAATCAATATTTTCATTATACTTAGATAATCTTTGGAAAGCATGGCTACCCCTCCTTTCCATACGGTGCTCATTAGATTTCCAGGCATGTATTCTTGTAATGTGCCCATAATGCCTAATTCGGTGATGGCATTGGCATATTTGTGTGCATAAGGCATGCAAGGATATATCGTTAAATTCTGATACCGTTCTGGGTTCATTCGAAAGTTGTCACATATATTTTTGATTCTATCGTGGGTAGTGCACATAAATGTTTCTACTTCCATTTCCATAGCAAAATCAAGGGTTTTCAGGATTGATTTGTCATCCTTGAATTGAATTTGCTGTTGTCTTGACTTTGCATCAGAAATATGATTGATGCCAAAGAACTGATTGTCTCCGAATAATATTCTGTCCATGCTAGGCTAATTGTAATGATTTAATCTCTTGAATGACTTTGTCGGTATGTAAGGCATCTTCAAAGCTGTTTTTAGTTTTGCGACGATGCGTTTGTATGGATTCTATGAAATAATCAATTTGAGCGGAATATTCTTCTCCTCTTAGGTAGAAATTAACTGGTTCCATTACATCGGTTATATTTTTATGATTCCAGCCCTTTGTATAGCCTTTGGGGCAATCGGTTGTTTTAAAGTATACTTGCATCTCAGTTGCATCTGCTATGATTTTCCCTTTGCTACCAATCACGGTTATACTGGTGCTCATCTTTCTGAATGTCTCGTCGCTCCAACTCACTGATAGTGTCCCTTGTACATCGTTCTCTGTTTGTAATAGACCATATACTGCATCTTCCACTGTCTTTGAAAAGATAGATTCCAATTGGGCACCCTGAACTTTTTTGATAGGACCTATCAGGTAATGGATTAAGTCGATTACATGAGAGGCGTAATCCATCAAGCAGCCTCCTCCCTCAGAAGGATTGTTTCGCCAGTTTTTGTTATTCTTCTTGGTGACTACTGGCCCGTAGGCGGATGCATCAAAATGATACAATTGCCCGATGTATCCACCCTCTATAATTTTTTTACATTCTTCAAATGTTCCCACAAATCTATTGTGGTAACCCACTTGATTGACCAAGTCTTTTTCTTTTGCTAGTTGCTGCAATGCCAGTCCCTTTTGAACATTCATGCAAAAGGGTTTTTCTACAAATACGTGGATGTTATTTATCAGCAGAAATTCTACTATCTCTTCATGGAGCTTTGTCGGAACTGAAACAATCACGGCGTCTGGGTGTGTTTGACGGATCATTTTTTTATAATCTGTATACACATCGAATGCTGTATGTTTTTTTAAGATGCTGGTGATAAATAAAGAGGCATCTGCCACACCAACGACATCAACGGCCGGATGGGCTGCTGTGATGGCTAAATGTGAGATGCCCATTTTTCCGATTCCGATAACGGCTATTTTGATCATTTGTATAGGTGTTTAAAATTTCATTTTTGAATAATTGATAAGCAGCTTCTCCCTTTTGCATCAATTGATGCGCAGGGCTTTGAGTGGAAATGTTTTCCAATACTTGAATTATTTTACCTGCACTGATGTCTTTTTCGTATTGCATCATTCCATTGGATATCAAATATTTGTCTACATCTAATAATGAGTCATTGTATACAGAGATGGTCGGAATTCCCAACATGGCCATTTCTCTGGTCATAGAGCCTCCTGCGCCCACAAATACACTGCAATCCGCTGCAATCTGTTCAAAAT
>CANGBQ010000158.1 GCA_947451985.1 Chitinophagaceae bacterium
AAGGTTCAAGATTTAAAGTGAAAGTTTAGTTGAAATGAGCGAGGCTTGATGCGTTTGTGTTTCTCGCCTTCAAGATCACCGAAGGTAATCTTGGAGGTTCAACGTTCAATGGTTCATGGTTTAACGTGTGATGTTTTAATTGAGTGAGCCAATTTATTTTATTGCCGACACTCCACCATCCACTCAATACCATACTTATCCCTGCACATGCCAAAATAAGAGTCCCAAGGACCATCAGACATGGGTACTTCTATCGAGCCGCCTTCAGAAAGTCCGTTAAACAATTGAACGGCTTCAGCCTTGCTTTCTGTCCAAATTGAAATCTTGCTTCTGTTTTCATTTTCGTTCACTTGTCCCATGAATGAAGGCACATCGCTTCCCAGCAGTACATTGCTTTCTCCGATCGGTAATGCAATCTGCATGATTTTATTGGCTTCATCTTCGGTAATGGGAACACTCGCATCAATAGAGATGTCTTTGAAACGGATGATTTTGGAAAAGGTCCCACCAAATACAGATTGATAGAACAGAAAGGCTTCCTCTGCATTTCCGTTGAAGTGGATGTATGGATTGATTGTAGTCATTGAATGCTTTTGAGATTCTCTGTTTGTTAAACAGGGCATCCCTCTAATGTACCACTTTATTTTTATGGATATTCAATTATGTATGTTGAACAATCAAGAAGTACAAAGGCATTCCAATCGTGATGTTTATTGGGAAGGTGACAGCCAGGGCCATGGGCAGGAAAAGTCCAGGATTCGCTTTGGGCACAGATATTTTCATGGCAGCAGGCACGGCAATATAGGACGCACTGGCCGCCAATATGGCAAACATAAACCGATTTGAAACATCGTCTGTCACCAGGCCGCTGAGCATTGCAAAGACAGTTCCGTTGATCAACGGAATCAAGATGGCAAAAACTACAGGAAACCAACCAAAGGAGAAGAAGTCCTTCAGTCTCTTGCCACTTTCAATACCCATATCCAATAAGAAGATGGCTAAAAAGCCTTTGAAAAGATCGTTGGTAAAGGGCTTTATTCCTTCTGCCTGTTTAGCATTGGCAATGTAGCCAATGATCAAGCTGCCTAGAATCAACAATACGCTTCCATTGGTTAAGGAGTGCTTGATGACGCTTTTTTGATCAATTTGGGTGGAAACGTCTTTGTTATACATTGATATCAACAATAGCCCGATAATAATGGCTGGAGACTCCATCAAGGCCATGATGGCAACCATATGGCCATGTAGTGTCAATTGTTGTGTTTCTAAATAAGAAGCTCCAGTTACAAAAGTGACTGCACTCACCGAACCATAGGCAGCCGCTATAGCACCTGCATCCATTACATTGAATTTTCTTCTCAATATAAAATAGGTATAAATAGGAATGAGCAATGAGATACTTATACCAAATACAATAGACCAGCTGATTTCAACGGTCAATAATCCATGAGATAACTCTTGTCCGCCTTTGAAGCCAATCGCAAACAGCAAATACAACGAAATAAATTTAGAGGAGTTCTGCGGGATCTCTAGGTCGCTTTTCACGTAAAAGGCGATGATGCCCAAAATAAAGAAAAGCAAGGCAGGATTGGTCAAGTTGTCTATCAGCAGTTGAAAATTCATTTGAATGATGATTTAATTAAAATTTACTAAATTAATAGTAATACTATTATATTTGCATGTAAAAGTAATAAAAATGGATCAATTGTTTGCCAATTTAAAAATCAAGGTGAATGACAGCTTATTTCTGATAGACCCTACTTCCAGCAATCTTGGGAAGAATATTGTAGCACATTCTATCAATTTGATTGATAAAATCGGCTTCGAAAAGTTTACGTTTCGAAAACTGGGAGAGGCTATCGAATCGCCTGAGGCTTCAATTTATCGATATTTTAAAAGTAAGAACCAGCTATTATCATACCTGGTATCTTGGTATTGGGGATGGATGGAGTATCAATTGGTTTTTGCGACAGCGAATATACAGTCACCTGAAATATGTCTTCAAAAAGCAATTGAACTTATTACAGCTAAAAGCAATAAGAAAGAGATGGTAGATGGCATTGAGGTGAATAAATTGGTGAACATCATCATTTCTGAATCATCCAAATCTTACCTAACCAAAGAAGTGGACCAAGCCAATAAGGAAGGAGCCTATTTAAACTATAAGCAATTTGTAGCGAGAATGGCTTCCATTGTCTTAGACATCAACCCTGCCTATAAATTTCCCAATATGCTGATTTCAACCATTATTGAAGGTGCTCATCTGCAGTTTTTCTTTGCGGAACATTTGCCACGTTTGACCAATAAACAAAAATCACCGAGCTATATCAGCCAATTTTATACATCATTAGCATTACAATCTATAAATAACAAATCATGAAAACGCCCTATCAACGCTTTTGGTTATTATTAAAGCCTGATCAAAAAGAGATTTATCAGGTGTATACATATGCCTTTTTCAAAGGAGTGATTGCGCTTTCATTGCCTTTAGGAATCCAATCCATCATCAATTTAATTCAAGCAGGAAGAGTATCTACTGCCTGGATGGTTCTGGTGGGCATTGTCATATTGGGTATTGCGTTGGGGGGATATATGCAACTGATGCAAATGCGTATCATGGAAATCATTCAGCAAAAAATATTTGCCCGTGCAGCGTTTGATTTTACTTTTCGTATACCCAAAATTAAGTTCGAAGAAATCAACAAGCACTTTGCACCCGAATTGGTCAATCGATTTTTTGATATTATCACTTTACAGAAAAGTCTCTCTAAAATTGTAATTGATTTTTCATCTGCGATTCTTCAAATTGTATTTGGGCTGATCTTATTATCCGTATATCATTCTTTTTTTATCTTCTTTAGCTTGTTTTTATTGCTGCTGGTGTTTTTGATTTTCAGGCTGACGTTTCAAAAAGGGATGGAATCGAGCCTGAAAGAATCCAGTTATAAATTCAAACTTGTATCGTGGCTGGAAGAACTAGCTCGTTCAAAAGACTCCTTCAAGTTGGCGGGAATCACCCAGCTGCCCGAAATGAAAACAGACGAAAGGGTATTCGGCTATCTTACTTCTAGAGAAAAGCACTACCAGGTACTTAGAAAGCAGTATGTTTTTCTATTAATGTTTAAAGTTTTTGTTGCCTTGGGATTGTTGTTGATTGGTGGCTTGTTGGTGTTGAAGCAACAAATGAACATCGGACAGTTTGTGGCAGCTGAAATCATTAT
>CANGBQ010000159.1 GCA_947451985.1 Chitinophagaceae bacterium
TACAATCCTTTTATGAATGAATTGTTTTATGCACAAAAAGGAGCGGGTGCTTATTTAAATGAAAAAAGAATTCATGTAAGTCAAAAAGATACTGTTATCAAAAGTTGTCTGGTGACAGGATTTCCTTATACCTATCTGGATAGTCCGAATGGTCCCATCCAGGTTTTTGAAAAACTGATTCGACAAGGCATTCCCGTCAGGAGACTGGGAAGTGCGGCCATTGATTTGTGTTGGGTGGCTGCGGGTCGATTTGACGGTTTTTATGAACACAAGCTACAAGCCTGGGACAGTGCAGCAGGATTTTTAATGGTCGAAGAAGCCGGAGGAAAAGTGACGGATTTCGAAGGCAATGCCTACTCGCCTTATCAACCCCATATCATTGCGACCAATGGAACCATTCATGATGAACTGGCCGCTTATGTAAGAGGAGAAAAATAATTCAAACTAAACGTATATGGATCAACGCACAGAAATCGCTTCATTGGGAGAATTTGGTTTAATCGATCACCTGACCCAGCACATTGATATCAAGAATGCATCCAGCTTGTTGGGTGTAGGAGATGATGGAGCGGTGATCGATCATTTTGGCAGACAAACGGTCGTTTCAACCGATTTGCTGATTGAAGGCATTCATTTTGATTTATCGTATACGCCGTTGAAACACCTTGGATACAAAGCGGTGGTAGTGAACCTCAGCGATATTTATGCCATGAATGCGGTGCCTACCCAAATATTGCTCAGCATTGGTTTTAGCAATCGGTACAGCGTGGAAGCACTTGATGAATTTTATGCAGGTGTATATGCTGCTTGCGAAGCCTATCAGGTAGATTTGGTGGGTGGAGATACGAGTTCTTCTCAAAAGGGATTTATCATCAGCGTAACAGCGATAGGGGAAGTAGCACCCGATCAATATGTAAAAAGAAGTGGTGCCCAAGTGAACGATTTGATTTGTGTGAGCGGAGAGTTGGGAAGCGCTTTTTTGGGATTGACTTTGCTGGAAAGGGAGAAAAAAATATTTCAGGAAACCGGCGCCCAGCCAGATTTAGAAGGGCAGACCAATATCGTAGGACGACTATTGAAGCCCGAAGCCAGAAAAGACATTGTTGAATTTTTCAGTGAATCGAATATTGTTCCGACCAGCATGATTGATGTGAGCGATGGTTTGAGCAGCGATATTTTACACATTTGCAAACAAAGCAATGTGGGCTGTGTGTTGCACGAAGAAAAATTTCCATTCAATCCAGAAGCAAAAGAATTTGCTTACAAACTTCAGTTGGATCCAACTGCTTGCGCTTTGAGTGGAGGAGAAGATTATGAACTCTTGTTCACTGTTGCCCAGTCGGATTATGAAAAAATAAAAGTCAATCCATCCATTTCTGTGATTGGGTACATTGCCCCCGAAAGCGAAGGAAATCACTTGATCACCAGGGCGGGCAATAAACATGCGCTCGTTGCTCAAGGATGGAACCATGCCAGATAATTATTCTGCATTCATCGAATTGACTGTTTCGAGGATACAGTCAACAATAGCTTCCATTGAATCGGCAGATTCCTGTTTCTTTTTTATCATACAATGAGATAGCCGCAGTAGATCTCCTCTTTCTTTTTTGAACAATCCATTCATGTTTTCGCTCCATGCGATATACAATAGTTTTCCAAAAAAATCAGATTGCATCAGTAGCTGGTATTTTTTTCCATTGTCAGCTGCTATCACTTGTATGTATGTGTATGGATTTCGCGCATCAAAAAAAGCTAAGTCTTCTGAAGCAGCGGGCGTTTCATTCAAAGACAATGCGTGGTATTGATCCGATAATACTTGTGCCGGGGCAATAGGATATCGTTCTGTCTTATAATAAAACTGTGCCGATGCAGGGAGTCTCATTGCAATTGTCAGGAACATCAAAATACATTGTTTCATTTGTTTGTATGATTTGTGTTTACCGGATCTAAACTGATGACATATACATCCAGTTTGCTCGGATATTTTTTTTGAAGCGTGAATACGGATTGGTAGAGTCGATTGTAATACGAGCCCAGTGAATAACTATAGAGCAGGTAGATTGTCCATTTTCCGATTGCGTTTGGATGGAAAAGCTCATCGTTTTCTGCATAACGCAAAGGATATGTAGCGAGTGATTCAGTTCGACACCACAGACTGTCTGGTGGATTGGATATAGAAATCTGTTCCTTAATCTCTTTTTCTATGCGACCCCAGCAAGATTCGTTTTCTTGCAATTGGGCTGATTTCTTGAGGCAAAAACTGTCATTCAGATATGTTCCTAAGTAAACAATAGCATTTGATTTTTTAATCACTTTCTGATAAAACAACGGAAGCGCTGTGCTTTCAACATAGAGCAGCTGGCCGATTGGAATGATTTTTTCTTGCCCAACGGCCTGTATATAGGCGGCTTTATTGTTAAATGTCTTCGATCGACCCCATTGATATTTTTGATTGATCCAAAATCGACAACTGATGAGCGCCATGCAAAAAAAGAGTCCGATGGAAATGCTTTTCATATGATTCAAACTAAAGATGATTAATAGGGCAATACCTGGAACAGGTATTGCCTTGGGTGTTTAATACAAAGGAAGATTGATCACCAGCTCGTTCTCTCGGATCCCTACCGGATATATTCCTCCTGTCACCATCTTGATTGCACCATTTGATGTTTTCAATTGAATGGATTGCTCTTCTACCTGAAAACTACGCATGTCTGTTTTTTCAAAGCCAGCCATCTGTTGCAGTGCAGCTGGAATGTGTAATTCAAGCGCATTTCCCATAACCTTTCCCCATGCAGTTATCTTATTGTCTCCAATGCTTGATTTTCCAGTACAACTGGAACAGGTAATGCCGATATCGAGCTTGATACAGAGACCAAAACCCAATTTGCACTCGGTACGAGGCTTGTGAAAATTGAAAGCTTCAATGGAAAAAGTAATCATCGGACAAGTTCCAACAGGACAAGGCAGGTCGGTACTGTTACCCGGAAAGGGTTTAGAGCTTTGTGCCCATGTGAATTGCATGCTGCACAGGCAGCAAATGAATAAGATTTTTTTCATGTTCTATTGTTTTGATGGTGAGCCTACTCGTTTGAACGGTTTTCGGCTAATTCCGTTTCAATGGCCATTGATGAAACAAAACTCTATTCTAAAAAGAAGGAA
>CANGBQ010000160.1 GCA_947451985.1 Chitinophagaceae bacterium
GCCACAGAAAATTACTGCCTAAGTATTGGCCAAAAGCCAATGCCGGTTAAGGTGAAAATGTGAGGTAAGAGCTCACAGTATTGATTAGTAATAATCATTACGGGTAAACCTTGTGTGCTGTAATGCCACGTAAATCAGCGCCAGAGAGCGGCTCGTTCAAATCCAGCTTGTCTGGATGCGTTGAAGGGTAGGCAGCAAGATTGTGTTAGTAATAACACAGCCAGATAAATGATGGCCACTTCAATGGCAACGTTGAAGCAACAGAATCCGGCTTATGGCTGATAGATTTTTTATTTTTTAATGAGGTCTGCTACTATTTTGTCAATCGGCAATGTGACCACCTCCGATGAAAAGTATTCCCATTCAACAAACCGGAAGGATTCTGCTTGACCGTTTTTTGCGTGTTGTTGCAGTTGCGCTTCATCAAAATCGAAAGGTTTTGTTTTCAGCGGGACACGAATCGGTTCGAGAGGTTGTACCCAATAATAAATGGACAGAATCTGTTGTGCGGGATTAAAGGCGCTTTGCTGGTAAAAGTCTGTGGTGTAAATATGTTGCCCCACTTCAATGCGAAGGTTCATTTCTTCTAGAAATTCTCTTTTCAAACAATCAATGGTTCCTTCGCCTTTTTCCAATCCGCCCCCGCAAAATTTGGTGTAGAAATTCCCTCTGATGTACTCGTCGCTTACCAGAATTTGCTTGCGTTCGTTTTGCAAAATGCCATACACCCGAATATTGAACATGTTTATTTCTTTAATCTTCTGATGTAGTTATACAAGGCAAATCCCAAAATGAAAAAACAGATCATTACCGGAATCCAAAAGGCGTAATGAGAATGCTGGAAGGGGAGCGGCACATTCATGCCGTAAATACTGGCAATCAATACGGGTATGCTCAAGAAAATGGTTAAAGTGGTCAACCTCTTCAATACCTCGTTCTGGTTGTTGCTGATGATACTGGCAAAGGCATCCAAAGTACTGCTTAGAATGTTGGTATAGGTATTGGCGGTTTCAAGCGCTTGAGAAGTTTCTATGACCAAATCGTCTAAAAAATCTTTTTCATCTTCATTCAAATGTAGGAAATTGGTTCGGGCCATCTTCATCATCAAGAGTTCATTGCTTCGGAGTGCCGTCACAAAATAAACAAGACTTTTTTGAATTCTCATTAACTGGAGCAATTCTTCGTTTCGGTTGGAATCGTAGAGTTTTTGTTCCAATGCGTTTCTTCGCTGGTTGATTTCTTTGAGGTATTCCTGAAAGTTGGTCGTTATTTTTTCGAATATCTTCAACACCATCATGTTTTTATGATCCGGATGACGATTTTGAAAACTATTCAGGAATTTTTTAATGGCTTCGTTTTCGAATGAATTTACGGTCACAATCTGACCGGTGGTCAAAATGATACAAATGGGGATGGTGATGTAAAAAGCATCACTTTCATTGAAAGAATTATTCTCGGTAGGGGTTTTGATGACAATCAATTTTACATTGTCGTCCATTTCGTATCGGCTTCGCTCGTCAATATCCAGAGAGTCTTTTAAAAAGTCAATGGGAATTTCCAGTGAGTTGCTCAGTTCGGTAAACTCTTCTTGTTTTAAGGGGGGGAGTACATTGACCCATGTGCCGGAGCCGGGCTTATCGATGGCAATGGTTTGCTGGTCTACGATTTTGAAATACTGTATCAATTCGATTTCATTTTATTTTTTAATCAATATTGACTTGCCCCGAATATACCTGATGGGCGGGTCCGCAAAGCCAGATGTCTGTAAAATGCTGGTCATCGGTTTTAGTGAACTCAACACTCAATTTACCTCCAGGTGTTTTGACTTCCACCCGATTGAATCCTATCGGATTGTGAGCGGCCATCAATGCAGCAGCTGTGACGCCTGTTCCACAACTGAGCGTTTCATCTTCGACTCCTCTTTCATAAGTACGAACAGAAATGGTTTCTTCATCAATATTCTCTACAAAATTCACATTGATGCCTTTTTCTGCGAAAGCTTTGCTATAGCGAATTTCTCTCCCTGTTTCCATCACATCAATATTTTCTACATCTGAGGCAAATGTAACGAAGTGAGGGGACCCCGTATTCAATAGGCTGTATCCTGAATGATAGTCTACTTCAGTAACATCTTTCATTTTTAATTTAATGTCATTGTTCTTTTCTATCTCAGCAACATACTCACTGTCGACTGCAAAAAAGGTGTAGGTGTATTGATGGATGCCCAAGTCGTAGGCAAATTGAACCATGCATCGCCCTCCATTGCCGCACATGGTGCTGCTTGATCCGTCGGCATTGAAATAAATCATTTCAAAGTCGTATCCTTCCTTGGTATTCATAAGCATTAATCCATCGGCACCGATGCCAAATTTCCGATGACATAGTTTTTTCACTGTCTCTGTCGCAATTCCATTGTATTTTCCTCCTCTGTTATCAAGGATGATAAAGTCGTTTCCAGTGCCCTCGTATTTATAAAATTGAATGGTCATGGTGCTTTTTCAAATGAGTTAGATGGAAGACAATTGTTCTAGGGTCTTAATAATCAGTTTTTCTACTGCTGCATTGCCATCTTTGCTGAATTCTTTGCTGATTCGGTTGGCTACAATGGCGCTCAGGGACAGGCAGTGATGTCCCAGGATTTTGCCCATTCCGTAAATAGCGGCTGTTTCCATTTCAAAATTGGTGATGCGATGATTGCCAAATTGAAAAGTCGTTAACTTGTCTATCAGAGTAGGCTGGGCCAATCTCATTCGCAAGACCCTGCCTTGGGGTCCATAAAATCCTGGGCAGGTAACCGTTACTCCCTGGTGAAAATCCTGCACAAAACTTTTCAGCAAACGAATGCTGGCCGCATGAACATAGGGTTCTGATATTCCACTGTGCAATTGCATATGAGACCCAAATGCCTGTAAAAGCTGATTCTCTTCTATGGTATTGTTGGATTGATAAAAATGCAGCAGGTTGTCAAGACCCAATCCGTGGGTACTTGCCACAAAACTATCTACAGGAATTTCTTTCTGTAAAGAACCACTTGTACCCACTCGAATGATTTGTAACGGGGTGAGGCTTTCTTTGATGGTTCGGGTAGTAAAATCAATATTCACCA
>CANGBQ010000161.1 GCA_947451985.1 Chitinophagaceae bacterium
TGGATTTTATCAATGACCTGGATGTTTCATTCAAAGATGAAATGCTTACCAAAACAGGAAAATTAAAAAAACAATGGGAATCGACCATTTCATTGGACAAGGTTAGTTATTTGAATACCGAGTACCTGGGTATCTTAATGGATCCTAACAATGTACAAGTTAAAATTTCACCGCTTCGATTCAAAAAAATACGACAAGCCATCAATTATGGAATTGACCGAAAAAAAATGCTGCTGTATTTAAGAAATTCCATCGGCACACCGGCTAATAGTGGTTTTGTACCAGCTGGTTTACCTTCTTTCGACTCATCTCTTGTAAAAGGATATGTGTACAACCCATCAAAATCCCTGCAATTATTGAAAGAAGCTGGCTTTTCAGATACGCATCCGATGCCTCAGGTCACACTATTAACGATTCCCAACTATGCTTCTTTGGGTACCTACCTTGTAAACGAGTTGAAACAATTGGGCATCAATGTGCAAATTGAAGTCATTCAAAAAAGTCTTTTACTGGAACAAACCAGCAAATCTCTGGCAATGTTTTTTAGGGGAAGCTGGATCGCTGATTACCCAGATGCCGAAAATTACCTGAGTGTTTTCTACAGCAAAAACCCTGCGCCACCTAATTATACCCGATATGCCAATCCCCGCTATGATCATTTGTATGAAGCATCACTGCGAGAACAAAACGATAACATTCGGTACAACTTATACAGACAAATGGATTCGATGATTATTGAAGAGGCTCCGATTGTACCATTATGGTATGATCGGGTGATTCATTTGACACACAAAAACCTACAAGGATTTCATTCGAACAGTATGAACCTATTGAATTTGAAAACAGTTAAAAAAACAGATTAGGTCAAGGCTTGTCGCTAAGCCATTCAGGATAGGAATGGATAAATTTTTCGACTTTAGGGCGTATGACCAATTGGCAATAAGGCTCATGGCCATGCAATGCAAAATAATCTTGATGATAATCTTCTGCCGGATAAAAATCAACCAAGGGCTCCAGGGTGGTAACAATAGGATGGGGAAACTTTTTTGAGGCTTCCAATGTAGCTATAACCTGTTTTGCAATTGTATGTTGTTCTTCATTTCGATAAAAAACAACACTTCTGTACTGTGTCCCCACATCATTGCCTTGTCGGTTGAGTGTGGTAGGATCATGCGTATCAAAAAATAGATATAGCAGTTGTTCAAACGAAATCAGATCGGCATCAAATTCAATTTGCAAGCATTCAGCATGTCCAGTATTTCCTGAACAAACAGATTTATAATCAGGATTAGGGTTGTTGCCACCCGCATAACCGCTGACAACACTTAAGACACCTTTGAGCTTTGAAAAAATGGCTTCTGTACACCAAAAACAACCATTTCCCAGCGTGGCTAATTCGGTTTGCATATTTAATGTATTATCTTGCTGTTGATTAATGTAGCACTATGGCATATTTTATAAACAAACAATGGCTATTATTGTTCTGGTCTATTTTTTTAGCGGCCTGTTCAATCAAAAATATCAACAATATGCCATCCATTCAAACTCATGCCTTTCGATTAAAACCAGGAGATGATTTGAAAAAATCCATACAAGACTTTGTCAATGCGCACCACATTACTGCCGGATGGATTGTTACGGGTGTAGGGAGTTTGACAGACTATCAGATTCGTTTTGCCAATCAGCCAAATGGAGCTGCTGGTTCAGGACATTATGAAATTGTTAGTCTAACAGGGACACTTTCTAAGAATGGGTCACATCTTCATATCAGCCTCAGCGATTCAACCGGAAAAACCATCGGAGGTCATTTGATGGAAGGCAATAAAGTATACACGACTGCAGAAATAGTGATCCAAAGTTCAGATGAACTTCTGTTTACTAGAGAAAAAGACGGTTCAACCCCCTGGGAAGAATTACAAATCAGTTATCCTTCCAAAAAATAAACAACGGTGGACACCAGCTTAAACAAATACATCAGCGATACAGGCTTCTGCAGCAGAAGAGAGGCAGACAAATACATTGAGGAATGCAGGGTTACCATCAATGGTCAAGATGCACACAAAGGCAATAGAGTAAAGCCCGGAGATGATGTCAGAATTGATGGAGAACCATTAAAGAAGAAAAAAGCGCCTGTTTATATACTACTCAACAAACCCAAAGGCATTACTTGTACAACAGACACCAAGGACAAAAGCAATATCATTGATTTTATCCAATTCAAAAGCCGGATTTTTCCGATCGGCAGATTGGATAAATTGTCCGAAGGACTGATCTTTTTAACCAACGATGGAGACATCGTCAATAAAATTCTACGTGCGGGGAATGGTCATGAAAAAGAATACATCGTGACGGTTGATCAACCCATTGATGCCAATTTTGTCAACCTCATGCGCAAGGGGGTTAAAATCCTCGGCACGGTCACACAACCTTGTTTTGTAAAGCAAGAAGGCCCTCAAAAATTCAGAATCATCCTTACCCAAGGACTCAATCGGCAAATCAGAAGGATGTGTGAGGTACTCGGCTGCCGAGTGACCAGCCTGAAAAGGATCAGAATTATGCACATTTCCCTTCAGGGTTTGCAAACCGGCAAATGGCGTTATTTTACCCCTGCAGAAATCGAAACCATCAACGAAATGCTCCGTCATTCGAGCAAAACAGCCGATGGAGACGGAATGGGGGAATAAGCCTTTAATAACCTGTCTCAGCCCTTCAAGCAGCAGGAAATCATCGTTTTGGGCCATAAAAACTAAAATATTACCTCATAAATGCTGTTTTGAGCCAAATTTAACCTACATTTGCAGCCCGAAAAGATCTTCTTTTCGTTTATTCATTTCCCACAAGGCTCCATAAGTTTCCGGGTTGTCTGGAACGCCAGCAGGGAGTAACTATTAAAAAGTTATATAATGCCAAAGGTTAAAACCAACAGCAGCGCCAAGAAGCGCTTCAAAGTTACCGGTTCTGGTAAAATCACTTTCCAAAAAGCTTTCAAACGTCACATTCTCACCAAAAAATCTACCAAGCGCAAGCGTAACATGCGTATTGATGGCACGGTGAGTGATGCCAACATGCATTTTGTAAAGCGTTTATTGGGTATGAA
>CANGBQ010000162.1 GCA_947451985.1 Chitinophagaceae bacterium
AGATATGATAGGCAGATCAGCTACTGGTTCGCCATCTGCTCTTTATTGGCAAAACAGAGCAGATTATGAAATCAATGTCAAACTAGACGATCAGAAAAATGAAATAGAAGGAAGTGTGGTGATTCAGTATAAAAACAATAGCCCACAATCCCTTCAATATCTATGGCTGCAATTGGATCAGAATTTATTCAACAACCAAAGCAGGGGGCAGGCCAGAATGCCCGCCACCGGCCGTAGCAGGTATGGTGATGCCAATGCTGTTTTTGAAGGGGGGTATAAAATAAAGTCAGTAAAAATTATATCCGAAAACAAAGATGCCAATTACATCATTAATGATACACGGATGCAAATTCGTTTGGCCAATCTCATCAAGCCTTCCGGAGGCAGCATCAAAATTAAAATTGAATACAGTTACTCCATTCCAAAATATGGTGCCGATCGTTTTGGAATCCTGCCCACTGCGAATGGCCCCATATACACCATTGCCCAATGGTATCCGAGGATGTGTGTATTTGATGATGTAAGGGGATGGAACACCGACCCTTATCTTGGCCCAAGTGAATTCTATCTTGAATACGGTGATTTTGACTTCAGCATCACAGCCCCTGCTTCACATATTGTAGTTGCCGGTGGAGAGTTGCAAAATCCTACAGAAGTATTGACACCCGCTCAAATCAAAAGATTGGCGTTGGCTGCCGAAAGCGATCAAACCGTTGTTATTCGTTCTGAGAAAGAAATCAATGATCCTCAATCAAGACCCAAAGGATCCATGCTTACTTGGCATTATAAATTGTCGAATGCAAGAGATGTAGCTTGGGCAAGTTCCAAAGCATTTATATGGGATGCCGCCAGAATCAATTTACCCAGTGGTAAAAAATCATTGGCCATGAGTGTTTATCCTATAGAGAGCAAAGGGAAAGACAGTTGGGGCAGAGCCACTGAATACAACAAAGGAAGCATTGAAAACTACAGCAAGCGCTGGTTTGAATTTCCTTACCCCGTAGCAGTGAATGTGGCCAGCAATGTCGGTGGAATGGAATATCCTGGCATTGTATTTTGCGGATCAAAATCCAAAGGAGAAGGTTTGTTTGGAGTAACCGATCATGAATTTGGCCACACTTGGTTTCCGATGATTGTGGGCAGCAATGAAAGAAGGTACGGATGGATGGATGAAGGATTCAATACTTTCATCAACTCGCTTGCAACGGATGATTTTAACAACGGCGAGTATAAATCATCTGTAACCAGTGGAAAAGAATTGGCCTATATGTTCTTTGGTCCATATTCAGAAAGCATCTTCCACACACCCGATGCAATGAAGGAACAAAATATTGGCATTGCTTTATACTATAAGCCTGCTTTTGGGTTGCAATTGCTTCGCAAACAAATATTGGGCGAGGATAGATTTGATTACGCATTCAGAACCTATATCAGCAAATGGGCTTTCAAACATCCAACGCCTTGGGACTTTTTCAGAACGATGGAAAATGTAGCAGGGGAAGACCTGGGCTGGTTCTGGAAAGGCTGGTTTCTTGAAAATTATTCGCTGGACCAAGCCATTCAGTCTGTGAACAATGATTCAACAAAAGGTCCTTTGGTCACCCTTGTCAATTTGGAACAAATGGCCATGCCCGTCAACTTAAGTTATGAAACCAAGTCGGGCATCAAAGGTGAAATCAAGTTGCCGGTTGAAATCTGGAACAATACATCCGAGTTCAAAGTACGCATCCCTGTTAAGGAAGAGTTGAAATCTGTAACCATCAATGAGGCAGAAATCTATCCGGATATTGACTTTAAAAACAACAGTTGGAAAGCGGAATAAGGATTACATTTTGATATTCTGCTTCCACTTTTGGCTTTGTAGGTACCAAAATGAAATAATAAAAATGACTGTCCAATAAATGCATTCGTTGCTCCAAGCAACTGCTAGAGAAACATAATGGTATTTCATAAAATACCAGGTGTAAATCAAGTAGAGTAATATGGCAATGATTTCTATGGATAAATTGACAGTTGTTTTGCCGGTACCCGTCACTCCATTCAGCCAGATATTGGCAACGCTCATCAATAGAATGCCCAATGAGACTGTTCTCACAACGGGTATCCCATGCTGTACAAAATCTTCTCCTTGGTTGAACAAACTAAAAAAGAAATGAGGGAAGATGTTCAGCATGGCTACCATACAAAAACAGAGGCCCGCACTCCAGAAAGTGATGCGTTTAATGGCAGGCAGAACCAAATCCAGCCTTTGCTGACCAATCAAATTGGCCACCATGTTATTACTGGTTCCTGCAAAGGCCCATACAAAGACTCCTGCGATACCGAAGACATTTCTCATGGTATTGCTGATGGCTTTGGCCATCGTACCCCTGGCTTCTATTAAAAGAAAAAATACAAGCCAAGTAGTCACACTGATTAAATATTGAAAAACCAAGGGAAGAGCTACCTTAAAAATTTCCTTGCTGATTGTGGGCTCAAATGAAAAGCTTTTCAATAAATGGTATTTTTTCTTTAAGCCGGTGAATGCCAATACGCAGAATACGACCATCATGCCAAAAGCTTCAGATATCACAGAGGCAACAGCCGCTCCATTGAATCCTAAAGCAGGGAAACCCGCTTTCCCAAAAATCAATAAATAATCAAATAGTATATTCACCAAGGCTTCGACAATAAAACCAATCATCAGATACCTGCTGTTCAATGAAGCCACCAAAAAAGCATTTCCCATTTGGAATAAATAGAGAAAGGGGAGACCAATAATTCTGATTTTGAGAAAACTCATTTCTGCAGGATAGCTGGATGGCTGAGCAACTTGCTGCAGAATATAAGGAGCAACAAACCAAGTGAATGCAATAAAAAAGAAGGCTAATTGTAAACTCATTCGAATGCCTTGTGTCAGAATGGTTTGAAAAGATTGGCTCTGTCCGGCACCTGCATGTTTGGAAAAAACTGACTGTAAAGCGTTGTTCAGTCCGTGCCCGGCTACTGCAAAAATTAAATAAAAAACGCCGGTAATACCCGCATTTCCCAAGGCATCATTGCTCAAATGTCCCAAAAAGATACTGTTGATCAACAGATTGATTTG
>CANGBQ010000163.1 GCA_947451985.1 Chitinophagaceae bacterium
ATCAACGTTCGAGACTCACCGAATTGATTCGGACATTGTTTGCAAGCATCGTGGGCTGCTTGGTTTTGTTGTTTTTCTTTATTCTGAAGAATCCTCAAACCCACAATCAATTTTACTACTTAGAATTTTTCAGTTTATTATTACCTACATTCATCTGTACGTTCGTTGTTCGTTTGCTTTTTTTAAGTGTCGCCAAAAATCAACTGATTCATCAAAAAGTGTACTTCAACGCTTTGCTGATTGGCAATGCAAGCAAAATCAGTTCATTTTACCATCAATTCAAAGAAGCCAAGGATACCGGAGGGGTGGTATTGTCCGCTTTAATCAACACTGATAACGGCACTATTGATGAAGTACCCGAATCCATCACATCCTATGCACAAATTGATCAACTAGGCAGGGTAATCAAAGAGAAAGCGATCGAAGAAGTGATCATAGCCGTCAACAAAGAAGACAGGGCTTTATTGACGCATATTCTGCAAGTGTTGAGCGATCAAGATGTGGATGTGAAAATCACTCCCGACATGGTTGATATCATCAGTGGTGCCCTGCAAACCAACAATGTAATGGGCGTTCCGCTCATTGATATTCACTCGGGTCAATTGCCTTTATGGCAACAGAATATCAAAAGGGTGACAGACTTGCTACTCAGTGTATTACTGATGTGCTTGCTCTCCCCCATCATTCTTTTTTCAATCATTCGTGTATTGATTTCTTCGAAAGGACCTGTTTTTTTTATCCAAGAAAGAATTGGTTACAAAGGCAAGCCTTTCCGCATGTACAAGTTCAGGTCAATGTATGAAGATGCAGAGAAAAACGGGCCTATGCTCAGCAGTACCGATGATCCTCGCATCACCCACTGGGGTAAAACCATGCGCAAATGGAGATTGGACGAAATTCCGCAACTATGGAATGTAATGAAGGGAGAGATGAGTTTGGTAGGACCTCGTCCGGAAAGGAAATATTATATTGATCAAATTGTGGCGCTCCATCCAGAGTATAAATATATTTTTAAAACAAAGCCAGGCATCACCAGCTGGGGGATGGTCAATGTTGGATACGCTTCTTCAGTAGCCGAAATGATCCAACGTATGCCCTACGATTTGCTTTATGTAGAAAACATTTCATTGGGGCTTGACTTAAAGATTTTGATCTATACTATACAGATTATTATTGCCGGCAAGGGCAAATAATTAGCCCCTTTTCAAAAAGAGATATTCGTACTTTTGAACAATGCCATCCACCTTGAAAAAATCGCTACTCATCGTTTTTCTTTGCTGCTGTAGCTGGGCAGGTTTTGCTCAACGACCTTCCTATTGGCAACAATCGGTTCATTACCGCCTGGCTGTATCGCTCAATGACACAGCCAAAACCTTGGATGGAACATTGACCCTTCAATACACCAATCAATCGCCCGATACGCTTAGTTCTATATGGTTTCACCTTTGGCCCAATGCTTATAAAAACGATCGAACAGCTTTCAGCGACCAACTGCTCGAAAATGGCCGAACCGATTTTTATTTTTCTTCCAATGCTCAAAAAGGATACATCAATCAATTACAATTTACAGTCAATGAAATAAAAGCTGTCACGATTGATCAAGCCCAATATCCAGACATTATACAGTTGTTGTTACCTACTCCGTTGTTGCCAGGACAAATGGCAACCATCAACACGCCTTTTCATGTGCAATTGCCCTATAATTTTTCAAGGGGCGGATACATCAAACAGTCTTTTCAGGTCACACAATGGTATCCAAAACCTGCCGTCTATGACGCAGAAGGATGGCATCCAATGCCGTATCTGGACCAGGGAGAATTTTACGGTGAATTCGGCGACTACGAAGTAACCATCAACGTTCCGAAAGACTACATCGTTGCAGCCACTGGAACCAAAGAAAATGAATCTGTCGCCAATGGCATTAAAACGATCCGATATTCACAAAAAATGGTGCACGATTTCGCCTGGTTTGCCGATAAAAATTTTATAGTCATTACAGATAGTCTGGACTTAGGAAACAAACAAGTTGCGCTGCAGGTATACCATTATCCATCCAAAAAAGATGAATGGAAAAACAGCATTCATTACTTGAAGAATGCTTTGATTACCAAAAGCCAATGGCTGGGCACCTACCCCTATGCAACGGCAACTGTTGTAGAAAGACCCGATGATAATGGCGGCGGAATGGAATATCCTACCATCACCCTGATCAGCAATCCGCACAACGAAAAAGAATTGGATTTATTGATTTATCATGAAATTGGTCACAATTGGTTTTACGGAATATTGGGCAGCAATGAACGCAAATACCCTTGGATGGATGAAGGCATGAATACCTATTATGATAATAGATACGAGGGTGTCTACTATTCTACAAAAAATAAGCAACCCGATTTCATCAACAAAAGACTTCCTGCAGCACCCATGTCTTCAATGCTAGAGGGCATCATTCGTTCTCAAAAAGACCAGGCGATTGACAATGAATCGTATTCTTTTTCTGCCCTAAACTATGGCTTGATTGCCTATTATAAAACTGGCCAATGGATGCGCATGCTGGAACGAACCATGGGACTACCCCAATTTGACAGTGCGATGCAACAATACTATCAGGCATGGCAGTTCAAACATCCGTATCCCCAGGATTTTAAAAATATAATGCAGTCGGCCGGCTTACAACATGCAGACAGTCTGTTTGCCTTGTTGAATAAGAAAGGGAGTCTCCAACCATCTATTACCAGAACATGGAAGACAGTCGGTATTTTCAGCGCCCATGAAAGCCATCGATACCATTATCTTGGCATCGCCCCTGCAATTGGGTACAACCTATACGATCGATGGATGACGGGAGTCGTGCTACACAATTATACATTCCCAGCTGATCGTTTTCAATTTGTGTTGTCGCCGCTATATGCAACCGGGAGCAAACAACTAAATGGATTGGCCAATGTTTCTTTTAGAATTTACCCCGGCCATAACGGTCAAACAGTTGTTCCGGCTCTGTCTTATATGTATTTTAATGGTGGACAATTTACCGATTCAACTGGTCGTAAAAACCAGCTGC
>CANGBQ010000164.1 GCA_947451985.1 Chitinophagaceae bacterium
GATGCAGAAAGTAAACCTGTGTATATTATCAGATGTCTATCGGGAAGTGAAACTGCATTGATTTCGTCTTTTTCTAATACATGAATCTTGATTGAATTTTTATCAATGTTATTTTTGATGCAAATTCTGTTTACAATACTGTCAATGGTTGCTTTCACAAAAAGGTCATTGACCTCCTTGTCTTTGTTTTTGAAAAGCTTCCAAGTCAGCTCTCCTAGTTTAGCTTCTGTTTTCTTAACTTTTAATATCTCAATCCAATCAAATTGAGATAGAATATACCATGTTGATATAAACATTGCAATAAGAAAAACAGCCTGTATGAGAAGTTTTTTTATCATCTTGGTTTACAAAATAAATGGGTGAGGTTAGCATAAAACATCCATTCTACATGGTTGCCTTTTCTGGTTTGGATAGCTGCATATATCGTTGCAACAAACTCGGCTATGTTAAAAATAATGATGGTAAACAGGTAAGAAATATATTCGTTGCTAATCAATGCTGAGCCCCAAATGATGCGTACGGTCCACCAAAAGCAAAAGCTATTGGCAAAAAACATGGAAAGTTGAGAAAGCAGCACTTGAGTGCAATGCCACCTTACATAGTAGGTGCTTTTTCGATTGCCGACATAAAAAATGAATGTAGCTAAAAGATTGATTATTGGAAAGGGCAGTCCTACAATTACTGCAACCAACGACATTAAATAGCTGTTGGATGCCTTTTCGCTTTCATACTCGTTGGGCGTATAATTACTTTTTATTGGGTGAGTCATAGACCTTTTTTGATATTCCAAATCCAGTTGAGAATCACTAGTAAAATAGCTGGTATAGCGTATTTTTTTTTCTTTAAATGCATTTCCATTTGAGAATAGATATAATGCAAACTGTCTTTTTTAGTTACTAAATCAAACAGAATCCATAGAGGAGAGACTGTCAAGATCGCGACTATAATGAGTCCAAAGGGGTTTGTTAATAGCGATTGCAAGAAATCTCCATTTAGTAAATAGAAGATAGATCTAGTAGAGCCGCAGGAAGGGCAGGGTATATTTGTTATACTTTTTATGAAACATACATTGATGTTATTTACTTCAGTTTTTTTTATTGAAAGTAAGAAGTAAAGCCAAATATACCCTGCCATGCAGGCTGTAAAAATTATGGTGTAAAGCTTGTATTTCTTAATGGGCATTAATACAAGAATTGTTGCAATTTTTGCATATTCTTTTCCTTGGTTGCTGATTGAATCATAAACCAATCAATAATAGTCCAAATGCCAAATCCACCACAAGTAAATAATTTTCCTAATCCCAATCCTGTGTCTCCAATCATAAAACGATCAATTCCCAATGATCCTGCAAGGATAGAAACAATTAAACTTGTAGTTGGGTCTTTTAATTGAACAGTTGAAATCATAGCCCATTTTGAATCGTCCAGCGCAATGAGTCTCTCTCTGATAGCGTTTACATGATGACTTTCGAAGAATTTTGCATTGGTCATGATGAACATGTCTACTTTTTGTGAATCCATTTTTTTATTTTTTTTTAATTTTCCTACTCGTATGGCTTTTCGGAATTCGCCCCGTTTTTCAAGTGATTCTGGTCTTCACTTATTTGCTTTTGTTTCAATTTTTTCGAAGATAAGATAATTATACATCTGCCTACCAAATCCTCACCCTCAAACTGTCTGCCCGATACATGGGAGATCCTTTAGGAATTTGGAAGGTGTTGTAAAATTCATCTACGTCTGCAAAAGGTCCATTGACTCTATATTGAGCAGGAGAATGCACATCTGTCAACAAACGATTTTTCAATTGTTCTTCTCTCATATGACCTAGCCAGCCCAATGCATACCCGAGGAAGTAGCGTTGCATAGGAGACAGGTTGGCAATCTTTTTTCCTTCCTGGTACTGCTTGGTTTTTTTAAATGCTTCGATACCTAGTAAGATGCCTCCTAGGTCGGCAATGTTTTCGCCCAATGTGGCTTTCCCGTTGATGTGGTATCCTTTCACGGGCTCAAATCCATTAAACTGTTCTACCATTACATTGGCTCTTTGATTGAAAGCTGTTTCATCGGCAGGCGTCCACCAACTCACCAGATTCCCTTTCTCATCAAATTGTCTTCCTTCATCATCAAATCCATGGGTGATTTCATGGCCAATGGTGCTGGCACCACCATATCCATACACCACAGCATCATCCAATTCTTCGTCACGGTAACCGGGCACGGTAAAGATACCTGCTGGCAATACTATTTCATTGTTGCTCGGATTGTAATAAGCATTGTAGGTTTGTGGATACATATCCCATTCGTTTCGATCAACGGGTTTGCCCAATTTGTTGTAATTGTATTGATGCCACCACAAGCGGCTGTTCATGTAATTTTCTGCTAAGCTTTTTCTGCCGATATTCATCGATGAAAAATCTTTCCATTGGTCAGGATAACCCACTTTGCTTTTGATGGAGGCTAATTTGGTATAAGCCTTGGCTTTGGTGCTGTCGCTCATCCATTTGAGTTGGCTGATTCGGTCTTTCAATGCCTCTCTGATGGCTTCTACCATTATTGTGTATCTCTTTTTGGCAGTTTCGTTGAAGAATTCTTTTACATACAATTGTCCCAGCATTTCACCCATGGCATCTTCTTCCATTTGAATGGCTCTTTTCCAACGGGGTTTTCTTTCCTTGGCACCACTAAATAGTTTATTAAAGTTGAAAGATTCCCGGCCGTAAACATCAGGCAATACAGCAGCTAGGTCACTAATCAAATTGAATTTCACATAACTTTTCCAAGTTTGAATAGGGGTTTTACTCAGCAGCTGATTCAGCGATACAAAAAACTCGGGCTGACCAATAATGACTGAGTCTTGTCTGGCAGCGCCAATTATTTGAAGGTATTGGTTCCAATCTATGTTGCCTGCAAGTGAAGAAAGGTCTTTGGTGGCAAATTTGTTATAGTTCTTATAGGGATCCCTGAGGTCTTCTATTTTTCTGGATGCTGCAGCCATTTTGGTTTCCAGAGCCAGTATATTTTTAGCTGTTTCCATCGCAATGATAGAATCGTCCCCTGAA